>CANHCD010000006.1 GCA_947458795.1 Cyclobacteriaceae bacterium
AAATTCCGGCGAACATTCCCCGTTTTTTTGAGATCGAACGAGAAGATTCCTTGACACTGATTCCCATCGAAGAAGTGATTCGTGAGAACTTGATTTCACTATTTCGAAATGTAGAAATTGAATCCGTAAGCCTTTTCCGAATCACCAGAAATGGGGATTTTACGCTTGAAGAGAGTGAGGATATGGATGCCAACTTCTTGGAGGAAGTGAAGCGCAAATTGATGGAGCGAAAGACCGGAAGGGTAGTTCGTATTGACATTGAGGAGGGCTACTCCAAATGGATGCTCAACTCCCTTCTAGAGCGGTGGAACTTGCGCCCAGATTCGGTTTTTCTAGTCAAAAGAGCCAGCATGCTTGATTTTACTGGACTATGGCAAATCGTTGGAAATAAAAGATTTAAGGAAAGATTGCCTCAGATACCAGATCCAGTAAAACCCCTTTCTTACCCTGAAGAGGGTAGGGCAGATATTTTTGAAGTTCTCAAGGAACGGGATATTCTGCTGCACCATCCCTACAACAACATCGACTCCATTCTCGATTTGATTGAGAATGCAGCGGAAGACCCCAATGTGATGGCCATCAAAATGACCATCTACCGCTTGGCTAAGGATAGTCGCATCACCAAAGCCCTGCTTCGTGCAGCAGAAAATGGAAAACACGTATCCGTACTGTTTGAAGTTAAAGCCCGTTTTGATGAGGAAAACAACATTTTGGAAGCTAAAAAACTCCAAAAAGCAGGTTGCTTTGTGATCTATGGAATCTCCCATTTAAAAACCCACACCAAGTTGCTCCTGATTGTCAAAAAAGATGACCAGGAGATCACCCGCTACGTGCATCTAGGTTCGGGCAACTACAATGAAGATACGGCACGGCTCTATACCGATATTGGCTTGCTTACTACGAATGAGGTATTGGCTAATGATGTATCCGAGTTCTTTAATGTAATTACTGGCCACTCGGTACCAAGTGACTACCGCAACTTGATTACCGCTCCTCGAGACATGCGACACCAGCTTATCTCCTTTATAGAGCAGGAGGCAATCCATGCCAAAAATGGACTTCCTAGTGGCATATTTATTAAGGTCAACTCGCTAGAAGATTCCGAAATCATCTATGCGCTCTACCGCGCCTCGCAACAAGGAGTTCAAATCAAGCTTATCGTGCGCGGCATATGTTGCCTCCGACCGAGAAGAAAGGGATTGAGTGAAAATATTGAAGTTTTATCCATCGTGGGAGATTTCTTGGAGCATAGTCGGATCTATCATTTTCATAACAATGGGGAAACGCGCACCTATTCGGGAAGTGCAGACATGATGGTCCGTAGCTTTGATAAGCGCCTCGAATCTTTGTTTAAAGTGGAAGCTCCTCTGTTGGAAAAACAGCTGATGAATATTCTTGCCTACAACTTGAGGGATAACGCCAACACCTACACCATGCAAGAGGATGGGACATACCTTGCCAAAGCTCCAGCGGAAGGTGAAGTTCGGTTCAATATTCACCAGGAGTTTTTTAAGGTGAAAGTGAATGAGGTATTAAAGGTAGTCCTGGTAGAAGAAAAGCAGGAAGAGCCAGCTACTGAAGAGTAAGTTTTTCACATTTCCGAAAGATTTAGCCCCCTTTATAAAATGAACAGAACTATTTAGGGGACGAACAGCATAATTTCATTATTTTATACTGAATTGGAATTATCTGTGGTAATTTGAATTGGAAAAAATTAAAAAATTCAATTTTTTCTATTGAATTTTGATTTATTGATAATTGTGGTATTTTTGATATTATTGTGGTAGTTAAATAATAGTTGGTTTAGTTTTCAAATAAAGGGCAGGAGATTTTCTCCTGCTTTTTTAGTTTATACCCATCCCGAAATTATTTTTGATTACATCTCTGCGAAAGGCATAAAAAAAAAGCCCAAACTTTCGTTTGAGCTTTGGAGTACAGACGGAAGGATTCGAACCCTCAACCCTCGGAGCCGAAATCCGATATTCTATCCAGTTGAACTACGTCTGCGTACTTATTTTTACAAAGCGGCTTTCACACGCTCAGCAGCTTCCTTGAGGGTAATCGCTGAAAATACTTTCAATCCAGAATCATCGATGATTTTTGCACCTTCTGCAGCGTTGGTACCTTGAAGACGAACAATAATCGGAACGCGAATGTCACCGATAGATTTGTAGGCTTCTACCACGCCATTGGCAATACGGTCGCAACGAACAATTCCACCAAATACATTGATTAGGATCGCTTTTACGTTAGGGTCTTTCAAGATAATTCGGAAACCAGCTTCTACCGTAGTGGCATTCGCTCCTCCTCCCACATCAAGGAAGTTGGCGGGTTCACCCCCCGAAAGTTTGATCATGTCCATGGTAGCCATGGCAAGACCTGCTCCGTTGACCATACAGCCTACATTGCCATCCAATTTCACATAGTTCAATCCAGACTCACCTGCTTCCACTTCCAAAGGATCTTCTTCGGCCAAGTCTCTCAATTCCGCCAACTTGGGCTGACGGTAGAGGGCGTTGTCATCCACATTCACTTTTGCGTCTACTGCCAAGATCTTGTCATCAGACGTTTTGAGCACTGGGTTGATTTCAAACTGAGAAGAGTCAGTGCCTACATATGCTGCATAAAGCGAGCCAATAAACTTCACCATCTCTTTGTGAGCAGTGCCAGTCAATCCCAATTTGAAGGCAACTTTACGGGCTTGGAAGCCTTGTAAACCAACTTTCGGATCGATCCACTCCTTGATGATTTTTTCAGGGTGGTGTTCAGCAACTTCTTCAATGTCCATACCGCCTTCTGTTGAGGCCATGATCACGTTAGAACCAGTGGCGCGATCCAATAGGATAGACATGTAATATTCTTTCGGTTCGGACGCTCCAGGATAGTATACATCCTCAGCGATCAACACCTTATTTACTTTTTTTCCTTCAGCACCAGTTTGGATGGTCACCAAAGTGCCTCCCAAGATCGCTGCCGACTTTTCTTTTACATCTTCTAATTTTTTGGCAAGAACCACACCTCTGGAGCCAGTTTCTTTAACTTCTCCTTTGCCTCTACCTCCTGCGTGGATCTGTGCTTTGATCACGAACCAAGAAGTGCCAGTTTGTGCGTTGAGCTTCACTGCTGCTTCATGTGCTTCCTCAGGACTGCTGGCTACAATACCCTCTTGGATACGAACGCCATACCCTTTTAATACTTCTTTCGCTTGATATTCGTGAATATTCATCTATAGGAAATTTTGCCCGAAGATAAGCTTGCATGGGGAATATAGCAAACTGGAATCCGTGAATTTTAGCAAAACAGCCTGTTAATTCCTGGATTAGAAGGATTTGTTTTACATTTAAAAAATCAAAAATTCTTAGCATGCTGATTGCCAAAGGTATTCATAAATCTTACGGTTCGTTGGAGGTGTTAAAGGGGGTAGATTTGGAAATTTCCAAAGGAGAAATTGTTTCTATTGTGGGAGCTTCTGGTGCTGGTAAAAGCACGCTACTCCATCTTTTAGGAACCTTGGATCGCCCAGATCTTGGATCACTATTCTTGAATGATCAAAACCTGCTCCAACTTCAAGGGGATGCCCTTGCCGAATTTCGAAATTCTCGAATTGGGTTTATCTTCCAGTTTCACAACCTGCTTCCGGAATTTACTGCGCTAGAGAATATTTGTATTCCCGGATTTATTCAGGGCAGGGAAGAAAAAGAGTTGACCCACCGGGCTGAGGAACTTGCGGAAATTCTTGGAATTCGCCATCGCCTGGAGCACAAGCCTTCTGAGCTTTCTGGGGGAGAGCAGCAACGGGTAGCTGTGGCTCGTGCCTTGATCAATAGTCCCGACCTGGTTTTTGCGGATGAGCCGAGTGGCAATCTTGATACGAGCAATGCGAGAGCACTTCACGACTTATTTTTCAAGTTGCGCGATACCTTTCAACTTTCTTTTGTGATCGTCACACACAACGAGGAATTGGCCGCCATGGCTGACCGTAAGGTGGTGATGAAGGATGGCCGTATCGAAGGGGCTTAACTACTTATTTAGCTGCTTGAGCATAGCCGAGACATGGGCCTTGTTTTCAAAAAAGCCATCAAAAACTGCCACCACTTTGTGTTGACTATCCAATAGGTAGGTGACTCGGGTTGGCATTTTGATGATCGGGATCAGGGCATCGTAAGCCTTGCATACTTTTCCTGATTCGTCTGCCAGTAGTTCGAAGGGCAGGCGGTGCGTCTTTTTAAACTTTTCATGGGTGGCCAAATTGTCCCTGCTGATCCCAAATACTGGGATATCTAGCTCTCGGAATGCGGCAAACTGATCCCGAAATTCGCAGGCTTCCGTGGTGCAGCCTGGCGTAAAATCCTTGGGATAAAAATAGAGGATCACCGATTTTTCCGCCAAGTCTTTGGAAAGCGTAATGCTGCCCAGGCTAGTTGCGGCAAGTGTAAAGTCAGGTGCTTGAGTTCCTACAGGTAAGGCCATATTTTTTTGAATAGAAACAGTTTAGGGAGAAGGAAGGTTTTCAAATTAACCTAATCCTAGTCTAAGCTAGGTAGAATCTTTTAGCTTTGTAAATCAATTTTGTCACCAAGCGCATTTTCCTTGAAAATCAGTCCCGTACAGTCCATGCTATTGGCAGGCATATTTTTTGCGCTGATGAATGTGTCGGTCAAGTTTATTCCCCACATTCCGGCCATTGAAATTGTCTGGTTTCGGTCTGTCTTTAGCGCGGTTTTTACGGTGATAGTTTTAACCAAAAAAGGAATCCCGCTTTTTGGAACCAATAAATTGAGTTTGGTCGCAAGAGGCATAGTGGGTTCCATCAGTTTGATCTTATTTTTCTACACGCTGCAGCGCATTCCTTTGGCTAGCGCAGTGACAATGCAGTACCTTTCACCCATCTTCACGACGATTCTGGGCATTTTTATCCTCAAGGAAAAAGTAAAGGCAAGGCAGTTTGTCTACTTCGGATTGGCTTTTGCAGGGGTACTATTGATTCAGGGAGTAGATCCTCGCGTAGATGGTTTGAGTGCTGCGATGGGCTTGATTTCTGCATTGGCTTCCGGTATCGCGTACAACCTTATCCGAAAGTTGAAAGGCATTGAACATCCCATGGTGATTATATTTTATTTCCCCTTGGTGACCTTACCCATCGCTTCGGTGCTGATGTATTTTGACTGGGTGACTCCAATCGGTTGGGATTGGTTGATTTTGATTTGGATAGGTTTCTGCACGCAAAACGCGCAGTATTTCATGACCTTGGCCTATCAGTCGGGCAATGTTTCACGTATTTCTAGTTTGAGTTACCTTGGAGTGGTTTATGCCTTGATATTTGGGTTTCTGCTATTTGGAGAAACCTTCCCCATTCCATCGTACATCGGGATGGCTTTAGTTTTCATTGGAATTCTTTTGAATTTACGGGTAAAATAGTTTGTAATTTCACAGTTTCTAATCCTGCTTAGTAGATGAAGATTACCAAAGATTTGTACCAAAGTAACCTTGCCTTGCTGACTGATTTTTACCAGCTGACCATGGCTTATGCCTATTGGAAGTCGGGAAAAGGAGAGCAGGAAGCGGTATTCAATTTATTTTTCCGAAAGAACCCGTTTGAGGGGGGCTTTACCTTGGCCGCAGGCTTGGACTATGTGGTGGATTACTGCAAAAACCTACAGTTTGAGCAAGGGGAGCTGGACTACTTGAGGAAGATGAATCAGAAGGATGGCACACCCATGTTTGCCTCCGAATTTTTGGATTACCTGAAGGAGCTTCGGTTTACCTGTGACATTGATGCAGTCGAAGAGGGGACGGTGGTGTTTCCCAATGCGCCTATGGTGCAGGTGAGGGGGAGTTTGATTCAGTGCCAACTTTTGGAAACCCCCTTGTTGAATATTCTTAATTTCCAGACCTTGATTGCGACTAAGGCCGCACGGATCAATTTGGCTGCGCAAGGAGCCCCAGTTTTGGAATTTGGCTTGCGAAGGGCACAAGGCATTGATGGTGCTTTGGCCGCCAGTAGAGCCTCGTACATCGGCGGTTGCAGTTCCACTAGCAATGTGATGGCGGGCAAACTTTTTGATATCCCTGTTTCGGGAACGCATGCACACAGCTGGATTCTTTCCTTTGATTCTGAATTGGAGGCTTTTTATGCCTATGCAGAGGCCTTCCCAGATCACTGTGTGTTTTTGGTGGATACTTACGATACTTTGGCAGGAGTAAAAAACGCCATTCAGGTAGGATTAAGTTTGCGGAAAAAAGGCAAAGAGATGCTAGGCATCCGTATTGATTCGGGGGATTTGGCCTACTTCTCCATTCAGGCAAGACAGCTTTTGGATGAAGCAGGGTTCCCAAATGCCAAAGTGTATGCTTCCAATGACTTGGATGAGTACATCATCACCTCACTAAAATCTCAAGATGCTGCCATCGATGTATGGGGTGTAGGAACTAAGTTGGTGACGGCATTTGACCAGCCTGCATTGGGGGCGGTTTACAAACTTTCAGCCATAAAGAACACCTCAGGATCCTGGGTGCCCAAGGTGAAAGTATCTCAGCAATCCTTGAAAATCAATATTCCTGGCATCCATAAGGTTCGCCGTTACTTCAGCAAGGGCAAGGCTGTAGCAGATATGATCTATTTGGAAGGGCAGGCCATTAATCCCCAGGGAATCATGATCATTGATCCCAACGATGCCACGCAACGGAAGCGCTTGATGCCGGCATTTTACGAGGGAGAGGAGCTGCTCAAGCCTATTTTCCGAAAAGGGAAGCTGGTCTATTCTTTGCCCAGCTTGCAGCAAATTCGAGAGCGAGCAGGAGCCCAATTGGAAGCATTTGATAAAACGCACAAGCGATTGACCAACCCCCATGTCTATCCGGTAGGCTTGGAGGAGCATTTGCATCAGCTGCGAATGGAATTGGTTATTGCTGCAAAAAATAGTTCCAATGATACAGATGAGACTTGATACTGCATTACTTCTTGTCGATGTTCAGCATGATTTTCTACCTGGTGGGGCGCTTGCTGTGCCACAGGGAGATGAGATTTTGCCCATCATCGCTAGTTTACAACCGATGTTTGATTTTATTGTAGCCACCCAAGATTGGCACCCGGCCCATCATGGGAGTTTTGCTGCAAACCATCCCGGTACCCAGCCTGGTCAGCAAATCGATTTGGAAGGTTTGTCCCAAATCCTTTGGCCAGTGCATTGTGTACAAGGTTCCTCGGGAGCTGATTTTCCAACTACCTTGGACCAAAGCAGGTGGCAAGCTGTTTTTCAAAAAGGGAAGAACCCTTTGGTAGATTCCTACTCGGGATTTTTTGATAATGCCCGCCGTGGAGATACGGGTTTGGCAGACTATTTAAAAAGTAAGGGAATAGCTCGCGTTTTTGTCTGTGGTTTGGCACTGGATTACTGTGTAAAATTCACGGCTTTGGATGCGCAGAGTTTGGGTTTTAAAACCTATGTACTTACCGATGCCACTCGCGCCGTCAATCTCCATCCTGAGGATGGGAAGCTCACTTTGGAAGCCTTGCGAGCGGCTGGGATTACCTGTTTGGAAAGTAAAGATCTGAGTTCCTATGTTTAACTATGACCCTCAAAAGCAGTATCCCAAGGAAACGGAAAGCCGGGTAGTCATCCGCTTTCAGGACTGCGACCCCCTTCGCCACCTCAACAATGCGAAGTATTTCGATTACTTTTTTAATGCTCGTGAGGACCAAGTGCCCAAGTTGTACGGCTTGGAGATCATTGACCTAATTCGGGTGTACAAGGCAGCTTGGGTGGTCTACAACCACAACATCAGCTATGTTAAGCCAGCTATGGTTGGGGATTGGGTGCGGATTTTCAGTCGAATTCTCTGGTACAATGACAACACCATCCTGGTGGAATATTACCTGACGGATGATTCCAAAACGCAGTTGAAGACGGTGCTTTGGTCCACCATGCGGTATGTATCCTTAGCGGAGGGAAAGTCCATGGATCATGAAGGGGCTGTGGTCGACTTTTTGAAGGCCACGTCGTTACATCTGGATCCCAGCAGTCTCGACATTCGGGACCGTGTCAAGCAGCTCAAGCGCGAGTTGGAACTTGGGGGGTAATTTCTGACTTAGGGATTCATTTCATAATCTCGTTCCACGAAAGCTATCCGAGTTTTGTAGGAGCTGTACCACTTCTCGCGTCCCAGTTTTTGGGCGATTTGGTGATCGGATTGTGCTTTCCAGGATTTTATAGCCTCCAAACTCTCCCAGTAGGAGATGGTAATCCCCAGTTCATTTCGTGCGCTCTCGTGGCCTAGGTAGCCCGGTTGTAAGGCTGCTAGTCGAACCATTTCCTGGGCCATTTCCTCGTAGCCGTCTTCGAGGTCAGTGCGGGTGCTGGTAAAAATAACCGCGTAGTAGGGAGGAGAGGGGGTATTAGCGAGCATGTAGGTCAAGGTAAGGGGTATATTCCATGTATTTGGCGGTGGCAAGGGCTAGTTCTTTGCCAAAAGTAATTTCGGTCAGATGCAGGGCTAGGTCTATGCCTGCAGAGATACCTGCTGCTGTCCAGATACCTGTATCGCTCTGAATGAAACGGTGAGTTGGTTTGGGGATTCCACTAGGAACAAGGGCAGCCATGCTTTCAAATACCTCGTGGTGGGTGCAATAGGGTTTGTGTTCTAAAAAACCTGCTTTACCGAGGATTCTGGACCCAGAGCAGACGGACATCGTCCATTCAGAGCTGAGGACTTGCTGCTTGATTTGTTCGATGAAGGGACCATTTTGGATAATTTTTTTTGTTCCATCACCTCCGGGCAGCACTAGGAAATCCAGTGTCGGGATGGAGCTGATGGTATGATCAGGTACTACTTGAAGTCCATTTCTCGCTCGGATAGGGAGGGTATTGAGAGAGAAGGTATGCACCTCCAGAAGCTTGTATTCTGAGAGCTGGTTGGCTACCGAAAAAACCTCGAAGGGCCCTGCAAAATCAAGAACCTCCACGTCGTCAAAAAGAAGGATGCCAAGTTGTTTCATGGGTGAAGAATTGAAGGGTGGAAATTGATAAAAAAATAGATCAAAACGGGAGATTTTATCGGATTTGTTCAACCCATCCACCACGAACCACCATCCGTTGAATTTTACCGATTTTGTTAAAAAATCAAAAAACGAATAGGGAATTTGAAATTTAAATTTACATTTAAATGATTTTTCGCAATCGAATGCTAACCCTTTCTAGTCTATTTGCTCTTCTACTCCGTTTATCCTTGCTTTTTTTAGGGCAGGTAGAGGAAATTACTGACTCGGTTCAACTCGATTATTTTGAAAGCAATTCAATTCAATCCTCTGAAAATCAGTTTCAACCTGCCTACATTACCTTCGAAGGTCAAGGCAGCTTAACTTCCACTATTGAAATTGAAGAGCGTGCAGAGATTGAATCTGAGGATTCCGATTCGGAGATCTCTATTCAAGCAATTTCCAACTTCGATGCGATCGTAAAAAATAAGGGTGGTTCGCTCTTCAGTAACAAAGCCATTCGCGGAAGTCGCTTGCCGCTCTATGATTTTTTCCATTCCTGGAAAATCCATCTAAGCTAATTTTTTGCCAGATTAGGCGATTCCTGATTTCATTTTTCAGGCATAAAATTTCCGTTTGCTAGACGGAATTTCTCACTTAGTTTTATTCTACTATGCATCTTCATTCCACCCATGAAGTCATGAGTGTGGAGCAAATTCTTCATGAATTGAAGCATTTTCTTCCTGCTCAAGCTCCACTTAAGGACTTTGTTCATCACAATACCTTACATGCGTTTCAGCACCTTCCCTTTTTTCAGGGATTAAAGCAAGCTGGAGACCAATTTGGCTACAAAGGCTTTCTTTCCTTATCCGAGTATAGAAGTTTATACCAGGATGGAAAGATTAAAGAGCTCGTCTTGAAAAAAATACTAGAGGAGCAATTTGGTGACCAAGCCAAGACTTGGCTGGTCAAATTGATGGATGAATCAACCGATGATTTTCATTCTCCAAAAATCGGACAATTTAGAAGCCACTGGAGAAATGACGACCATTTCAACTTAGACAAGACAATCCACCCTTTTCTATTTCGCCTACTTTCAGCATACCTGGATCAGGGTATTTCGATTTGGCCCTTTCCTTTGGAAGCCAAGGGTTTTTTGGATTCGATCAGGCAACTGCAAGCAGGTAGCTACTCTTCCATTTTCAAGTCCAAACGAGTGCTAAAACTGCTTCAAAACCCGGAGCTAAACTTGGAAAATCTCTTGGAGATTCTAGTAGGGGACCCCAAAGCCTATGGATGGTATGTTTTTGATCAGCAGTTTGCGCATCCCGGTTGGTCAGGTATGGTCTCCGTTCTTGAATCCCAGCCTGAATCCTTGCTCGATACCAAACAAATTTCTCTGCAAGACTTGATTTTAGTGGAATGCTTGCTAGAAATTGATGCCTTGGATAAGAAATTTGGTGAAGGTTGGGTTCCCTTGGGTCAACAATTTCCTTGCGATACCCAAAATCTTTTTGAACCAGGGTTGATGGAAGAGGCTGATTTGGTAAGACAGTGCTGGCAAGAGGCTTACGAATGGAGCTACTACGACGAAGTCCTAGCAGGAATTCGGGCGGTAGTGCCAGCAAATTCAACTCCTACCATTCCAAGTTTTCAAGCGCTCTTTTGCATTGACGATCGAGAATGTAGTACGCGACGTCATCTGGAATACATCGATCCTCACTGCGCTACTTTTGGTACACCTGGGTTTTTTAGTGTAGAATTTTACTTCCAACCGGAATATGGAAAATTCTATACCAAATCTTGCCCAGCACCAGTTACCCCAAAATTTTTGATTAAGGAGACGGCAAAGCACAAAAAGTTAGCCTCAGATGTTCACTTTAATCAGCGAAGTCATTCCCTTGTTCGGGGATGGTTGAGTGCACAAACTTTGGGATTTTGGTCGGCACTCAAGTTGGTGGGTAATGTCCTCCGTCCGAGTTCCTCAGCCCTAGAAGTTTCCAGTTTCCATCACATGGATCCCAAAGGAAGCTTGTCAATCGTCTACCAAGGTGAGGAGGAAAAAGGACTTCAAGTAGGCTTCAAAATAGAGGAGATGGTAGATCGAATCGAAGGCTTGCTGCGAAGCATTGGCTTGCTGGATGGATTTTCTCCCTTGGTGTATTTGATTGGGCATGGAGCATCCAGTATCAACAATACGCACTATGCCGGTTACGATTGTGGAGCTTGCTGTGGTCGTCCTGGCTCTGTCAATGCTCGGGTGGCAGCATTTATGGCCAATCATCCAGAGGTGCGGGTTCAGCTAAATGCAAGGGGAATTGACATTCCCTCCACAACCCAATTTTTGGGAGGATTGCACGATACTACGAAGGATGAATTGGTATTTTACGATGAAGATATTCTGCATTCAGCAAATCAGCAGTTGCATCGCGAAAATCAAGAAAAGTTTGTTCGTGTCTTGGATATCAATTCCCTTGAACGTTCTCGTCGCTTCGATACCTTGGACAAAAACAAATCCATTGGTGGGCTCCATGATGCGGTTAAAAAAAGAGCGTTTTCGCTCTTTGAACCTCGCCCTGAATACAACCACGCGACCAATGCACTTTGCATTGTCTCTCGGAAATCTACCTTGAAAGGTCTGTTTTTTGACCGTAGAGCTTTTATGAATTCCTATGATTACAGAACAGATCTAGAAGGTAAATCCTTGACCAGAATCCTATCTGCAGCTATTCCCGTTTGTGGGGGTATCAATTTGGAATACTACTTCTCACGGATGGACCCGGACAAATTGGGTGCAGGGACAAAATTACCCCACAATGTGATGGGATTAATTGGTGTTGCAAATGGAGCGGATGGGGATCTTCGAACAGGGCTCCCGTATCAGATGGTAGAGATTCACGATCCGATTCGCTTACTTATGGTAGTGGAGCAGCTACCTGAATTGGTAAATAAGGTGATCACTTCCTCTCCGGCCTTGCTGGAGTGGGTCAACAACAATTGGGTACACCTGGTAGTCCTTGATCCCAATTCTGGGGACTTTCTCCGCTGGGTGGAAGGAAAATTTGTTTCCTATACTCCTTTGACCGAGATAGAACATTTAGACCACTTGCAAGACAAGCTGCTGAGCACCCAACAAAACCTTCCTGTGTACTTAATCGATTCGCTCTAATGGAACTTTCAAATTGGATTCAGCTGATGATTGGGATACCTCTCCTTGGCTTTTTAATTAGTTTGGCTGTCCCAGAACGAAAAGAAACTTGGCTTTCACGGGTCGCATTTTATACCGCAGGAATCAACCTATTGTGCACCTTGGTTTTTCTGGTGTTTTGGTTGTTGCAAGGAGGGAAGGATTTGAATCTTAAAGAAATTGTACTTTTCAAAAACGAGCATTTTGAGTTTTTGATAGACTTTTTCTTCGATCGTATCAGCGCCGTTTACTTAATCGTAGGAGCGATCCTTACCTTCCTAATTACCTTTTACAGTAGGTATTATTTGCACCGTGAACCTGGATACAAGCGGTTTTTCAATACGGTACTTTTCTTTTATTTGGGTTTTAACCTGACTATTCTGGCAGGAAATTTCGAAACCCTCTTTATTGGATGGGAAGTATTGGGATTGTCTTCCTTTTTGTTGGTGGCCTTCTACCGCAAAAATCTTCTTCCTTCGCGAAATGCCATTAAGGTGTTTTCCATTTACCGCATTGGGGATGTTGGATTGATTTTGGCGATGTGGGCAAGCCATCACTTATGGCATGCCAACGTGACCTTCCTCGATTTGACGGATGCACAGCGGGTGGTAGATCAGCAACTCGGACATTCTGGAATAGCCTTGTTTATAGGACTCATGCTTCTTTTGGCAGCAGCTGCAAAATCGGCGCAATTTCCATTTTCTTCCTGGCTTCCACGTGCCATGGAAGGACCAACGCCCTCTTCAGCGATTTTCTATGGATCGCTTTCGGTGCATTTGGGAGTTTTCTTATTGCTTCGAACTTTTCCGTTTTGGGAAAATCAGCTGCTCGTACGCATCTTGATTGGTGCCATAGGACTGATTACTGCAGTGGTGTCTACGACGATTGCACGGGTGCAAACTTCCGTAAAAACTCAAATTGGCTATGCCTCCCTGACTCAAATCGGGATCATGTTTATTGAGGTTGCTGCAGGTTTGGAACTGTTGGCATTGGTCCATTTTGCAGGAAATGCGTTCCTACGTACTTACCAATTGCTTGTTTCCCCTTCGGTGGTCAGCTACTTGATTCGGGAACAGTTTTATGGCTTTGTTCCCAATGTAAAACAGGAAGGAAGTACTTGGAAAAATCGACTTTACCTTTCAGTCTATGTTTGGAGTTTAAAAGAGTGGAACCTGGATCGACTGGTTCAAGGAGTCATATTCCGTCCCTTGAAAAATCTTGGGCATAACCTTGATTTTCTTCGGTACCGCACCCTTCTTTTTTACTTCATTCCAAGCTATGCAATTGGGGTATACTTACTCGTGGAAGGCTACGAACTTCCAATATGGCTACATCAACTACTACCTGCAGGATTTGCTTTTCTGGCCTTGTTGATGGTGTTGAAATCATTTACTGAGCGTAGGTCCATTCGATTGGCTTGGACGATGTTGTGGATGAACCATTTTTGGATGGTGCTCGCGATCGCTGAAAACGAAAATTTCGCATTAACCGAAATTGGGATTTACCTCAGTGGGGTAGTATTCTTTGGCGCCCTAGGCTGGGGTTTGATCCTGTGGATGACCCATCGGCATGGGGATCTTGGCTTGTATGGGTATCAGGGCTATGTGAGAAAACATCCAATGGTTGCTTTTCTATTCCTATTGGCTGTCTTGGGGCTTATTGGATTCCCTATTTCTCCAACCTTCATTGGGGAAGACTTGCTTTTCAGTCACATCCATGAAGATCAATTTGTGCTGGCTACACTAGCAGCCTTAGCCTTTGTGATGGAGGGTGTGGCTGCAGTACGAATTTATGCTCGACTCTTTTTTGGGACAGTAACGGATGTTACTACGCCCACTTTGGAAGCGGTAAACCAAAAAAAAGTATTTAATTAACTATAGACTTTAATCGGGGACGTAAGTCCTTCAAAATTGTATGAAAACAACAACAAAAATACAAGTGCCCAAAGACGGATGGGCCGGTTTAAAGGAAAATTTCGCTGCCGATGCTACGGCAGGTTTTGTGGTATTCTTATTGGCCATGCCCCTCAGTTTGGGGATTGCCAAAGCTTCTGATTTCCCGCCCATCATGGGCTTGGTCACCGCCATCATCGGCGGAATTCTAGTGAGTGTAATTTCTGGATCTCGCTTGACGATCAAAGGCCCTGCTGCAGGCCTTATTGTGGTTGTGGCTGGGGCAGTAGCAGCTTTTGGAGGAGGGGAGATGGGTTGGAAGCTTGCTTTAGGGGCAATGGTAGTAGCAGGCTTAGTTCAGGTGCTCTTTGGCTTGTTTAAGTTTGGAAAGTTAGTGGATGTATTTCCGCTTTCTGCCATCCATGGGATGCTTGCAGCCATCGGAATTATCATCATTGTCAAGCAGATCCCAGTTTTTTTGGCGGTCAACCCAGACCTGTTCAAGGGACTGAGTACCGTAGGAATGATTACAGCGATCCCTACGTTTTTTGCAAACTTAGACCTGAAGGCCACACTTATTGGGGTATGTAGTCTTGGGATTATGATGGGTTG
This sequence comes from Cyclobacteriaceae bacterium, assembly GCA_947458795.1. Lineage (GTDB taxonomy): Bacteria > Bacteroidota > Bacteroidia > Cytophagales > Cyclobacteriaceae > Algoriphagus. The sequence goes on from CANHCD010000006.1 coordinate 14,666, forward strand.
GCCTTACCTCAAAGGATTTAAATTGGGTAAAGTTCCGGCGCCTTTGATGGTGCTACTTGTGGCGATTCCGGCTCAGTTAGCCATGGATTTTGCACACACAGAACCCGCATTTACGTTGCTAAAGATTGGTAATTTGATGGATAGCCTTGCATTAAATGCAGAGTTTTCAGGTGTATTTCAAACTGGAGTTTTCATCAAGTACGTGATTATGTTTGCTTTAGTAGGTTCATTGGAGTCCCTTTTGACTGTAAAGGCTATAGACCTTGCTGATCCTTTCCGAAGAAAGTCGAACACCAATAAGGACTTGATTGCGGTTGGGGTAGGAAATACGTTTAGTGCTTTTTTGGGAGGTCTTCCGATGATTTCAGAAGTAGCTAGAAGTTCTGCCAATGTCAACCAAGGGGCCAAAACCCGTTGGGCCAATTTCTTTCATGGTGTATTCTTGCTTGTATTTGTACTTGTGGCTACTCCAGTTATAGAAATGATCCCGAATGCAGCCCTTGCTGCCATGCTTATTTCTGTGGGAATTAAATTGGCGCACCCCAAGGAATTTATTCACACCTTCCAAATAGGGAAGGAGCAGTTGGCTATATTCTTAATTACCATCGTATTTACACTTGTGGAAGATCTATTGGTAGGTATTGCTGCTGGCGTAGTCCTGAAAATGATCCTTCACCTAGCCCAAGGAACCCCGATTTCTTCCTTTTTCAAAGCACCGACTGTAGTGTCTTTCAACGAAAATCAATATCTGGTGGAAATTGATAAGGCTGCAATTTTCTCCAATTACCTGGGCATCAAACGAAAATTAGAAGAAATCCCGGCGGGCTTTCAAGTCACCATTGATCTGAAAAACACCAAGCTTGTAGATCACTCCGTGATGGAAAATTTGCATCGCTTTCAGCAGGATTACGAAGAAAATGGAGGAACGGTACAAATCATTGGTTTGGAAAAACACAGTCCTGTATCGAAACATCCGCTGGCTGCTCGGAAAGCAAGATCTTAAGTAAAGTTGGTTGATTAATTACAACCTATCGAAGCTAGGAAGATGAATGGAAGTAGATTCTATTCATCTCCTGGCTCTCGGTAGTACAAACCCATTTCCAGAAAATGACTTGTAAACACTATCTCTTTGCGGCAATCCTATTTTTTTTCCTAGCTCCGCCGCCTACTTTTGGCCAAAACAACCGGCTGAACACCTCCAATCAAATTGGATGGTACACGTACTTTGGAACCTTCAAGCTCTCCAATAAACTGGGTCTTCATACAGAATATCAATTTCGGAGAAACGAGGTAATCAGCTATTGGCAGCAAAGTTTGTTACGAATTGGATTGAACTATTCGCTACATCCAGCTGTCCAAGTGAGGGTCGGTTACGGTTGGATTGAAACTTTTCCCTACGGGGAATACCCCTTAAATGGGTTTGGGAAGCAATTTACCGAACACCGGATTTTCCAGATGGCACAACTTTCCCAAAAAGTGGGGAAGGTGGACTTTTCGCATCGATTTATGCTAGAGCAGCGTTTTGTGGGAAAATATGCCTCTGCCAATTCGACGCGTGAAGATGAGTTTCCATTACTTCACCGCATGCGGTACATGGTTCGCATGCAAATACCCTTGAAGGGGAATGAAATCCAGGATAAAACGCCCTATTTGGCAGTTTATGACGAGGTATTTGTTGGCTTCGGGCAACATGTAAATGCCAATGTTTTTGACCAAAATCGAATAGGGGTTTTACTCGGCTACCGTTTCAATAAAACGGTCCGATTGGAAGGAGGATATCTCAACCAGACCCTGCAGTACGGAAGGCTGATCAATGGGAAAAATGGGTTTCAACACAACAATGGGTTAATCATCAATTCAAATTTCACGCTGGATTTGACAAAAAAGTAGTTTAAGGTTCAACTATTCCCCCGCGCACCCCAGGTTTCATCCTCCGCGGCGGGTAAACCTGGGGCTATGCATGGTTTGATCCGCTGCCGCGGATCTGGCTTGGAGGAAAATCCTGGAAGAAAGATTTTGGATTGGGATTTTGATTTAACGGAGGCGAATTTTAATTTTTAGAAGGACCCGCTCGGCGGGTCCAATTTCGAATAGCCGCGGGTCCATCCGCTGTGGCGGAAAAAAGAATAGAATGATGTTCAGGACCCGCTAGGCGGGTCCAACTTATGAATAACCATGGGTGCAACCCATGGAATAAGAGTAGAATGATGTTCAGTAGGACCCGCAATAGCGGGTCCAACATGAAAACTCCATCAGTTAACCAATTCACCCACAAATCCGTTATGAAGAAGGAATTATCGAAGAAATTGATTTTAATCCAATCTTTAGAAACCACTAAGGAGGGAATAAGATGTATGTATGAATTTTGTATCCTATAAACAACGCAAGCCATGAACGAAAAAATGAACCGTATGGAGTTTCTGAAGAGCCTAGGGCTAAAGGGAGCTTCTCTGTTTGCTGTCTACTGTGCTGCCTCAGGGCTAAGTAGCTGCGTCAACGAAAGTATGGACCCAACCAACCCTACCGGTGTGACTGGAAATGAGTTGATCCTAGACCTGAACTCAGCTGCGTATACCAAACTGAATACGGTGGGCAATTACGTGGTGGTGAGTGGCATCGTCATCGCTCGGGTAAGTGCTACTGCATTTGCTGCAGTGACGCAGGTATGTTCCCACGAAGGAAGGAGACAAGTAGTTTTTAATTCGGGAGAATTTTACTGCGCTGCACATGGTGCCAGATTCGATACAGCAGGGAAGGGGCTTAACTCTACGGGTTCACGTGGACTGAAAACTTACGTGACTTTACTTGAAGGAACCACCTTAAAGGTAACCGTATGATTTGGCCTAATTTATTAAGTAAAGGTGCTTTTGGACTCCTTTTTTGCATCCTATTGCTGTTTGGTTCCAGTACATGGACTGCAGTTCAAGCACAGGATGACTTGCTTAGTATGCTCGATGAAGAGCAATCCAAGGAGCCTGTTTACACCATGGCTACCTTCAAAGCTTCCCGTCTCATCAATGGGCAGACCATCGAAACCATCTCCAAAAACCACCTCAACTTTTGGATTTCTCACCGTTTTGGAGCCGTAAACTCTGGGTTTATCGCCAATTTCTTTGGACTTGACGAAGCCAAAATTCGACTAGGGTTGGAATATGGCCTGACAGACCGTTGGCTCGTGGGGGCGGGGAGGAGTTCTCTCGAAAAGACCTACGACCTGTACACCAAATACAAGGTGCTGCGCCAGTCCAATAAAATGCCTGTCACGGTCACAGCTATGGCGGGCTGGGGGATCAATACCATGCCTACTGGCTATGTGATGGAGTCCGGTTCTACCATGAAGTTTGACAACAACATCGAACGCTATTCCTACTGGAGTCAGGTGTTGATAGCGCGCAAGTTTACTGAAAAACTTTCCCTACAGCTTATGCCAACGCTGATTCACGTGAATAAGGTGGAGGACCCCAGCATCCCCAACCAGCTCTTTGCACTAGGCGCAGGAGGTCGATACAAACTTAGCCAGCGGGTTACGCTCTCTGCAGAGTACTACTACAGCCTCCGTGAGATTGAAGACGGAGATGAAGAAGATGACGATGACTACGAAGCCAATGCTGCTTTCCCCTATCCTTACCGCAATGCACTCTCTTTTGGTGTAGACATTGAAACGGGTGGTCACGTATTTCAATTTCACCTCACCAATGCTCGAGGCATGGTCGAAAAGCAATTTATCGGGCAGAACGTGGGTGCATGGGAGAAAGGAGACATCTTTTATGGATTCAACATCGCGCGAACCTTCAGTTTTGACAAATCCGCTAGAAATACACACAAATGAAAAAATTGATCCTTTTCTTATGCTCCTTCCTGGTTCTTGGAAGCGGTTTGTCCTATGGTCAAGCCTTGTACAGAACTTCCGTGGGGGAGGTGTCCTTTTTTTCCAAAACCCCAGCGCTAGACATTGAGGCGCTCAACAAGAAGGCGGGAGCCATACTCAATGCAAGCACCAGAGACTTGGCGATACAGATGAAAATCACCGATTTTCAGTTTCCCAACAAGCTGATGCAGGAGCACTTCAATGAGAACTACCTAGAAAGTGAGAAATTTCCTACGGGCAAGTTTGCAGGTAAAATCACGGAAGTGGTAGACCTCAGCAAACCGGGAACCTATCCGGTAACTGCAGCCGGCAACCTCACCATCCATGGGGTGACCAAGCCTGTTACAGTCAAGGGAACTATTGTGGCTACAGCTACGGAGTTGAAGGTAACCTTTGCCTTTACCGTACGCACCGAAGACTACAAGATTGAGGTGCCCACCCTCGTATTCAATAAAATTGCAGAGGTAATTGAAATCAGCGGAAAGCTGAATTTGGTAAAGTAGGAGGGGCTATTGCTGTTTTATTGGGACCAATTACTTTACAAGAATTGTTGTTTCACTTGTTTTAAATCCAATTCTGTAAGTATTCACAAGTATAGTCTCACCAGGAACGGCAGCGAAGGGCATGGAATAGAGCTTCCAAGGTTCATTTTTCGATTTCCGATACCCAAATGAAGCACCTGGTGTGGAAGATTTCAAACTTATTTTTCCGCCTTGATAGGCTGATTCTGCTGGGGAAGTTTCTGGTGGGCTATCCTTTCCTCCCCACCAATTGCGGACCATGGACATTTCGTCTAATGCACCCAAATCACCATAGGTGAGCACCCAATCTTCATGAGCATTCCGAAGCTCTCTTAATTTCTCTTCATAAAGAGTATTTCCAATCAGATTTTTAAATTCCCAAGGATCACTTTTGGTATGGTAGAGTTCTTCTGCAGGTTTGGTTGGAGCAAACCAGCGGGCTTGATTTGCATTGAGTAATCCTTTTGAGTTCAACGCTAAAAGGTGAATCATCAGGGGATTTTGAAGTCTATACTTGACATTCTGGTAGTTTGGCTTTTCGGGCATGTAATTTCGAATGTATTTGAATTCACCATCGGTAACAGCTCTTACTCGATCGTATTCGGAGTCCATACGGTCTCGGGCGGCAAAACTATATTTTCTTGGAGTTGCTGATTTTTGTGGACCTAAAAATGCTTGCCCTTGCATGGATTCAGGAATGGGTACTCCGGCCAAAGAAAGTAAGGTTGGCGCAAAATCCACAAAGCTAATTAACTCATTGGATTGGCTACCGGCTTCAAGAAATGGAGCTTTTATCAACAGTGGTGCCCTCAAACCTCGATCATAAAGTTCTCGCTTGAAATAGGGCATGCCGTCGCCATGATCGGAGAAAAAGAAGATAATTGTATTTTCATACAGCCCATCTTCCTTTAGTTGCGCAACTACCTCACCTACTTGCTTGTCCATCCGCATGGCATTGGTAATAAAACGTGCCAATACTCTTCGCGTGAGTGAATCGTCTGGATATACAGGTGGTACACTGATTTCTTCTGGGCGAACTAATAGTTCCTCATGTTCCCGCATCCAAACTTGGGATTCATGGGTAACCATAAAATTAAAAATGGAAAAAAAGGGCTGTGTGGAATCGGGTCTATTTCTGTAGTGGGCCTTCGCACCACTTTCATCCCACATCGTTACAGGACTTTCAAATTGGTAATCTTCTTTCGAGTTGTTGCTGGTGTAATATCCTGCGCTACGCAATAGCTCGGGATAGGTCTTCATTCCTGCGGGAAGGACCGTGGAATAACCTTTGAATCCGGGTGGATAGGCATCAAGAGTAACAGCAGAAGTAGCTAATGTACGCATGTGCATTGCTCCGATGGAGGTTTGGTATGCTCCAGTGATTAAAGCTGCCCGGCTTGGAGCGCATACTCCAGCGGTGGCAAACACTTGGTTGTATTGAACAGATTCAGCTGCAAGGGCATTGAGAAAGGGAGTTTTTCCTCCTGTGCCTCCATAGGACTCTAGATGCTGAGGGGATAAATCCTCGCATACAATCCATACTATATTTGGAGGGCTTGGTTGGGCTATTTTTTGAGCAAAAAGACCTTTTATTGATAAGAAAGGTAAAACTAAGAGGAGAAGAATCTTATAACTACGATAGGATTGGTTCATGTTTTTCACTTTTGAAACATTTAACCTTAAGTTATCACTTTTTAGGTTAAATCAATGGTTGAATGAAATCCAATTGAGGGATAGAAACCCTTCTAAATTCTCCTTTAAGGTTTACGAGAATTTATTTTTTCGTTTTTGATGAACGACTAGTTGACTCGGAATCTCGCGAAGTCGAAAGGCCTGCCTTCCGCGTCTTGCCCGCCGCCGCGGGTCTTGGCGAGACTAAATGTTTTTAATATTTTAAAAAAAAATAAGCTCACGCAAAGACGCAAAGACGCCAAGGGCGGTAATTCGTTGTTTCTGCCTGCCGCTACGGATGCAACTTGTAGACAAAAAAAAAGATTAATGTGCTTAGCTAGCAGTTTAGGGTAGGAGGCATGTCTAATGCCAACCCTAATTGTACAGATGAATCAAGAGCTTACCTACAATACGTACTTAATGGATCTGCGGCACTTTCTAGCCCTAGTTCTAAAGCTCTACTCCAATCAGAACAAGCTCCTTTTTTATCTCCAAGTCTATGTTTAGAAAAACCTCTGGAGTAATACGCTTCGAAAAAATTTGGAAAATGCTCTAAAGCTTTGTCATAGTCGGCAATTGCGCCTTCATCGTCTCTGAGCTTGGACCTAGCAGAACCCCTGTCGTAATAGATCGCTCTATAATTAGGGTTAAGGTCTAATGCTATATTAAAATCAGTAATCGCACCTTCGTAGTCCTTTAATTTAATTTTAGCCAATCCTTTATTGGAATAAGCATCTGCGTAATTGGGGTTAATCTCAATTACTTTATTGTAATCCATAATGGCGCCTACATAGTCTTGCAATTCAATTTTGATATTTGCTCTATTGCTGTAAGCTTGTACATATCTGGGGTTGATTTCTAAAACCTTGTCATAGTCGCCTAAAGCGCCTTCTAAATCTTGCAGACTATACTTAGCAATGCCTCTGAAGTAATAGGCATCTTCAAAATTGGGATCAAGTTGAACTACCTTATCA
>CANHCD010000007.1 GCA_947458795.1 Cyclobacteriaceae bacterium
CAACCACCTTGACCTTCCTTCCATTCAATGGGTGGAGAACTATTTGAAAAATTACGAGGGGGCAGTCATCGTGGTGTCCCACGATCAAACTTTCTTGGACAACTGTATCAGTACCACTGTAGAAGTGGCCAATGAGACCTTGACGGCCTATGCGGGCAACTATTCCTACTACAGGGGGGAGAAAAAACTCCGTATGGAGCTCCAGCAAAATGCCTTTGAAAATCAGCAACAGATGATCAAGCAGACTGAGAAATTCATTGAGCGATTCCGTGCCAAGGCTACCAAGTCCAACCAGGTGCAATCCCGAATCAAGGCCTTAGATAGGCTGGACCGAGTACATGAAGTGGTCAATGACGAGGCCTTTGTAAACTTTAAATTTAAGTTTTCTCAGAAATCAGGCCGCGATGTGGTGACTTTGGATCATGTTTCCAAGGCATATGGTGACCTTACTATACTTAAAAATACCGTAGCACGAATTGAGCGTGGAGATAAAATTGCCTTGATTGGAGCCAATGGAAAAGGGAAATCTACCCTGCTCCGAATCATTGCAGGTACGGAAGTGCTTCAAGGTTCGCGGCAGGAAGGCCATAACGTAATCAAATCCTTTTTTGCGCAGCATCAGCTGGAGGCATTGACCCTAGACAACGAGATCATTCAGGAAATGTCTCAGGCGGGAAGCAAAAAGACAGAAATGGAGCTGAGAGGGGTATTGGGATGTTTCTTGTTTTCCAATGAGGAAGTGTACAAGAAAATCAAGGTGCTATCAGGAGGAGAAAAATCACGTGTAGCCTTGGCCAAAACGCTCATCTCTGAGGCTAATTTTTTATTGCTCGATGAACCAACCAACCACTTGGATTTTCAATCGGTCAATATTCTAATTCAAGCCTTGCAGCAATACGAAGGTACGTTCATTACCGTGTCTCACGACAGGCACTTCATCAAGGGAGTGGCGAACAAGATCTGGTACATCGAGCAGCACGAAATCAAAGAATATCCAGGTACCTACGAAGAATACGAGTTTTGGAGAAGTCAGCAGCTGGAAGTTCCTGCCACAGCAGCTGTTCAAAAGTCGGTTAAAGTGGAAGTTGCGACTCCAAAAAGCAAGGAAGATTCCCAGCAGGCCAAGCGAGAACTGAAAAAATTGGAAGAGCAGTTGCAACTGGTTGAAAAAGAAATCAGTCAGCATGAGGCTAAAAAGAAGGATTTGGAGGATAAATTGGCTGATCCATCCTTGTATTTGGATGAGGTTAAGGCTCAAAAAATCCAAGCTAGCTACCAACAAGTGGAAGAATCACTTGAAACTGCAAATACCTCTTGGGAGAAGTTGGTGGATCAAATCTCCCAGCTTCAACAGCAAGCCACCCTCGCTTAAATTTCAATGCTTCGATGAAATTACGTTTCCTTTTTATCCTCTTCACGACCATAGCATTTAGAATAAATGCGCAGGTTCTGGAAGATAAAGTATTCGTAGATCATATTTTATCGGTTCGCATGTTCCCACAGGGAGCAGGGACAGAAAGCCAGCTGGTTTCTCCTGTGATTTCCTTGACTGATTCGAAGTCCTTGGTGGTGATTTTTGATGATTTGTCTTATGATCCCGAGTTGTATTCTGCCAAACTGGTGCATTGTGATGCAGATTGGAAAAAATCAGCCTTGAAAGACACTGATTTTTCGCTGGCATTTAACGAGTACAATGTGTTGGACTATGCCTATTCTGTGAATACGCGAGTGCCTTATATCCGGTATTCGTTTACCCTTCCTCGCGTAAGTAAATCAGGAAATTACCTCCTAAAAGTCTACAAGAACCGAGATGAAAATGCGGTTATCTTCACGCGAAGGTTTATGATCGTCGAGAATCTAGCTGTGGTCGGTGCACAATTGGTGCCTCCAGTGCAGACTGAAGATCGACGTGCCTTGCAGCAAATCAATGCCACTGTGAATTACAGCAACTTGGAAGTGATCGATCCGCTCGCTCAAGTCAAGGTGTACATGCGTCAAAATCAACGCTGGGATAATGTTAAGTTTCTCTCCAAACCTACCTTTTTGAATCAGAACTCCAAGTTGATTCGCTACGAACCATTTGAAGGGGAGAGCACCTTTCGAGCGGGCAACGAATTTCGATTTTTAGATTTACGGTTTATCCGTGCCACAGGAGTGAATGTGGCCTCGATCAAGGTAGAAGAATCGTTAATTTCGGCAGAGGCAAGGGTAGATCTTCCTCGTCCTGGTGGAGCCTATGCGCAATATTTGGACTTGAATGGGCAATATGTTGTGCAAACGAACGACCGGCCAGGAGGGGATCCTGAAGTGGAGAGTGAATACATCTACACTACTTTTTACTTGAATGATGCGCCCGGAAAAACCATTAAACTAATGGGTGCCCTTAGTCAATGGGGTAAAGCTCCTGAGGCTACCTTAGTCTATGATGCCAAGAAGCAGCTTTACAGCACCTCCTTACTTTTGAAGCAAGGATGGTATGACTACCAGTATGCAACAGATCTTGGAGCTGGTAAATTGGATTTTGAACCCTTAGAAGGGAGTCATTTTCAAACTGAGAATGAGTACGAAATCCTGGTGTATTACCGAGCGCTTGGATCTCGCTACGATCAGTTGGTAGGATATGTCTACCTGCAACCCAATAGGAGAAGGCTTTGATTTTTTATAGGTAAAAAAATAGCCTCCAAAATTCTAGATTTTTGGAGGCTTATTTTTTAAAGCTTGGAGTAAATTAAAATTCCTCTGTGGAAGCTTCTGTTTCTTCTTCCGTAGGAGCTACATTTTGTCTTACTCGATCCCCTGTAGATTTGTAAGGAACAAATCCCTCTCTTTTAAATTTGTAAGGGGTAGTCTTATTGTCAGCAGGATGCGTGGCTAAGTCCATCATTCCAAAACCTTTGTGGGTGAAAGCACCTAATCCGCACTTAAATACAAAATCTTGTACTTCAGGAGCTGCATAGAGCGTGAACGGAAGCGTGTAGCCTCTTACTTCGTATTTCACATCTAGGTCGTATACGGCATAGATTCGCGCAAATTTCTTTTGCTGCTCTTTCAACTTGTTGACATAGACCATATCTGGCACCACCTGGAACTTGAAGAAAGACTCCATTTGTTCTGGGGTGTACCATCCTGATTTCTCCATACGAGTCAGTGTTGATTCGTACAACAAATCAGAAAATTCATCGCTGTCTGGGTTGATAAATCGCTTGCCCGCTTCTTCATTGAATGCGGGAGTGATGAGTACCAAAGGAGAGATGCACACAAACTTATTTGAAACTTCCAAAATTGGCTCCGTCTCAAGTTCAGTGTATTCCGGGGAGAGGATCAAATTACCGAGTTCAATTTTTGAAGTAGCAAAAACTTGTTCCAACAAATAATCAATGAATTCCTCACTTTGAGAAGAAAGGACAAGTGTCACCAAGCTAGAGTAGTAGTGCAAACCACTACGGCTGACCTTGGTTTGTCCCTTTAATCCCGAGAAATTAAAGAAGTTGTAGTTGTAGAAATCTTCTCTTCCTCCTTTGACGATCAGTCCTTTAAGGAATTGAGCCAGAATATACTGGTGATGGAAAGGCAAAAAGGAGCCTTTGTTTTTTAGGGAAAATATCAGTCGTACTCTCACGGTTTTAAAAATAAAATGAAACAATGGTGAGCAATATGCTCTAAATCTGGTTATTAGAATTATTTATGCAAATCTACACATATTTTTAAAGCAAAAATCAAACATTGAACCTAAAATGCATGATATCACCATCTTGAACAACATATTCCTTGCCTTCGATGGATATTTTGCCATTTTCTCTACAACCAGCTTCGGTTTTAAATTGTTTGTAGTCAGCGATAGCAATTACTTCTGCCTTGATAAATCCTCTCTCGAAGTCGGTGTGAATCACTCCTGCAGCTTGTGGAGCTTTCCAACCTTTGCGAATGGTCCATGCACGAACTTCCTGTACGCCTGCAGTAAAGTAGGTGATCAAGTTGAGTAGGCTATAGGCACCATAAATCAAACGGTTCAATCCACTTTCATTAAGGCCATACTCTCCTAAAAATAGTTCTTTTTCTTCTGCATCATCCAATTCTGCAATTTGAGACTCTATCGCAGCACAGAGGATGATTACTTCCGCATTTTCCTCTTTCACTTTATCCCGAAGGCGGTCAACAAACACATTACCTGTATGGATGCTTGATTCATCTACATTGGCCACATAGAGTACTGGCTTAATGGTGAGGAGATGGAGATCTCGTACTGCCTCTAGATCTTCTTTATCCACTTCAATTGCCCGTGCATTGAGGCCTGCAGTTAGTCCATCCTTAAATTGAAGAAGCGTTTCCAACTCTCTTTTGGATTTGGCATCCCCAGATTTGGCCATTTTTTCGATACGCTGAATCTTTTTTTCTACGGACTCCAAATCCTTGAGCTGCAGTTCAGTGTCAATGACCTCCTTGTCGAACAAGGGATCTACACCACCTGCAACGTGCACGATGTTGTCGTCTTCAAAGCAACGGATGACGTGGATGATGGCATCTACCTCCCGGATATTGGCAAGAAATTTATTGCCTAAGCCTTCTCCTTTGGAAGCACCTTTCACCAATCCAGCGATGTCCACAAACTCAATGATTGTAGGTACTACCCGTTGTGGATTTACGAGTGCCTCAAGTTCCTGGAGGCGAGAATCAGGTACTGAAACTACCCCTACATTGGGTTCGATGGTGCAAAAAGGAAAGTTAGCTGCTTCAGCTTTAGCGCTTGATAGCGCATTAAACAAGGTAGATTTGCCCACATTGGGAAGACCTACTATGCCACATTGTAATGCCATTAATTCGTTGCTTTAATTTTAAATATTTTGTAGGACTTGTACCCACTGTAAAATTCCAAAATCGATACTCTGAAAATGGTGTAAACGGGTATGGCAAATATCATCCCTAGGATTCCTGCGATTTTTGCTCCGGCAAAGATAATAACAAATATTTCAAGGGGATGTGCTTTTACTGATTTGGAAAAAATAACAGGCTGTAGCACCACATTATCTGTGATTTGTACTGCTGCAAAAACAGAGATGATCTTAAATAGTAAAAAATTGTAGTCGTTGTCTGTTGAAAAGTCTCCCGTCGAAACCCCCACCACGATACCAAAAATGGTACCCAGGATTGGACCAGCATAGGGGATGAGGTTGGCAATCGCTGCAAAAAGGGCAATGGTCAATGCGTATTCGACCCCTGCTAGGCTTAGGCCTGAAGCAGCGAGGAGAAAAATAGCCAATACCTGGAGTAGTAATCCAAAAAGGTAATTGGAAAGTAACTTTTCAACTTTGGTAAAAGTGGCCACCGATAGCTCGAAATAGGCGTTTGGAATAAGATTTAATAGATTTCGACGAAGAAGCCCATTTTCGAGAAGTAGGAAAAAAGTGATAAAGGCCACTGCCATTGTACCTATAAATATGCTGCTGGTAACAGAGATGACGCCAGTGATGAAGCCACCAATATCAAATTTTTGGAGTGCCGCTTGTACGGAAAGACGCAATTCTTCGAGGAGAATGCCTTTTTTGTTTTCAATAAGTTGGTACTTCATCAAAAACCGCTCTAGCTTCTCTAGGGGAACTTCAAGTTGCAGGTAGATGCTTTCCAAATCCAAGTCGCTCAGCAGAATGACTTGGCGATTGATTAATGGAAAGAAAAGAAGCCCAAGCAAGAATACGATAGAAACTACTGTGGCATAGGAGGCTAGAATAGCAATGCCACGCGGAATGTGCTGCCCTAGAATATGTACTTCGTTGACCTTGTTTGTAAGTGGTCTCAGCAGTGCAGCTAAGATGAGTGAGGTGACCAAATAGAGGGAAATAGCAGAAAAATACCAGCCAAAAACCAGGAAAGTGGCAAAGAATAGAATGAGGTAGACGAAAAACCGCTGCATGGTATCAAAGAAAAGGAGGCATAAGCCTCCTCAAATATATTGGAATAGGATGTGTATCCCTAATGCTTTTGAACTGGATTATTCCCAGCGCAAGTCATTGTCAAGTTCCTTCTCAGAATCTTCATTTTCAAATTGCTCAAAATCGAAGTCAGGAAGTAAATCGTTTTTCACATGATCTACTGCTTCATTCAAGGCATTTACAAATTTGAAGAAATCCTCTTTGTACAAAAAGATTTTGTGCTTCTCGTAGCTGAAGTTATCTCCATCCATTCTGCGCTTACTTTCGGTGATGGTGAGGTAATAATCGTTGCCACGGGTTGACTTGATATCAAAAAAATAGGTTCGCTTTCCTGCTTTTACTTTCTTGGAGAAAATTTCCTCTCTATCGTATCCTCGGTGATCTTCCAATGTTCTAGGGATTAAGGTTTGGAATGTATTAATATCGCATCTAAGATAAGCTAAAAGCAATTTAGATTTCAAAATCAATCCCCGCTTTTTTTTGAAAATCTGTAAAAAATAGGGTACAAGTTGTTTTAAATTCGATACAAACCTCGAAGAGTTAAACAAATTAAAGAAGTGTAACTGGTCTTCGATTTGTGCTTTCTGAAGGCTATTTAATTGAAATTTAGCAGGATAGCTTTTGAGTCATCTGGTGTTTGCCGCTTAAAAAGTAATTTGATCTCTAGGTAGGTTACAGTTGAACTAAAAAAGGGCTGTTCCTTTCCAGAAACAGCCCCAATTCAGTTGTTTTTATAAATCAGTCGCCGTGTAAGAATGCTTTTCTAGCAAGCAACACTTCTTCGCTTTCTCTGTGATCCGGATCATCCACGCAGCAGTCTACGGGGCAAACTGCAGCGCACTGGGGCTCTTCATGGAAGCCGTTGCATTCGGTGCACTTCTCTGAAACGATGTAATAGAACTCATCAGAAACGGGAGTTTGTTTGTCTGTGCCAGCTACAACGCTGCCATCTGGAAGAGAGACTTCTTTCAAGTTAGTGCCTCCAGCCCAGGTCCATTCTATCCCTCCTTCATAAATTGCCGTATTTGGGCATTCAGGTTCGCATGCACCGCAATTGATGCATTCGTCTGTTATCATTATTGCCATAGGTAGTCAAATTTGAATACAAAGTTACAATCTCCTAAACACCTTCGCAATAAAAAAGTTGTCACACTAATTAATTTAAATTTATTCCAAGGGCTTTTTTTTGGATACCTTTATAGAATGAATTCAGATTTCACGCTTTCTGATCGAATTTCAGCCTTTGTTCAACTAGGAATTCGTCTTTCCAACATTTCTGAGGAAGAGAAAATTCCTCTTTTTCAACAAGCAGAAAATCAAAATCCTTGGTTTACTCATCGCTCTTTGGAGCAAGCAATGGAAGGTATTCGAGTGATGTTGGAAGCTAAAGCCTTGGAAAAATGGCTTGCTCCCTACCCAGTTCTCGATCCAGTATCACCCAAGCAAGTAGGATTGATGCTTTCAGGGAATATTCCTGCAGTAGGCTTTCATGATATCCTCTCTGTATTGATTGCTGGCCATTCGGCAAGTATCAAACTAAGCTCTCAAGATGCTGCGCTGCCGCTTTGGCTGATTCAGGAATTGAAAAGGATAGAACCTCGCTTTTCAGATCGGATTCAAATCGAAGAAATGCTGAAAAATAAGCAAGCCTACATCGCCACGGGCAGCGATAATTCAGCAAGGTATTTCAACTATTACTTTGGGAAATACCCGCATTTGATCCGTTCCAACCGGACTTCTGTAGCCATTCTTCAAGGGGATGAATCTACGGCCGACATGCAGGCCTTGGGAGCCGATATTTTTGATTACTTCGGCCTTGGATGTAGAAATGTATCTAAGGTTTTTGTCAAAAATCAGGGGCAGCTAACTGACCTGCTCGATGCTCTTGAATCCTATTCTTGGGTAGGCAATCATCACAAGTACTTCAATAATTACGAGTACAATAAATCAATTTACTTGGTCAATCGTACGACGCACTTAGACAATGGATTTCTACTGCTAAGGGAATCCACTGATTTGGTGTCTCCCATAGGGGTACTTTTTTATGAAATTTATGCTGACCAGCAAGAGCTAAAAGCGAAGTTGAAGGAACTGGATGCCAAGATTCAATGTGTGGTAGGGAATCTGACGGTGGAGCTTCCAGGAATTATTCCTTTTGGCCAAACACAATGCCCGCAACCTTGGGATTACGCAGATGGAGTGGATACACTTCAATTTCTCAGTGACCTAGGCGAATAGTCGCTGAGCTGCGCGTTAGATATCTTTCGATCCAATTTTTCATTGAGTTTTGGTCTAGGCTAATTTGGTGTTTTACTTTCAATTGAGGCAACCCTGAAAGCGGAATGTTCGTTACCTTTTTTGTTGCTTTTTCCTATATTTGCAGTCGGAAATTTGAACCATTTACTTTATAAACTATACAAAACGATGGCTTTTGATATCGAAATGATCAAAGAGGTCTATGCACAAACGCCTGGTCGCATTGCAGCGGCTAGAAAGGTGGTGGGCAAACCGCCTACATTGACTGAAAAAATTCTTTACGCCCACCTGACTGAAGGGGCTGCGAATCAGGCTTTTAAAAGAGGAACCTCCTATGTAGATTTTCAACCGGATCGAGTGGCGATGCAAGATGCTACCGCACAGATGGCCTTGTTGCAATTCATGCAGGCCGGTCGCTCTCAAGTTGCTGTACCTTCTACGGTGCACTGCGACCACTTGATTCAAGCGGAAATTGGCGCAGATAAAGATTTGAGCAAAGCAAAAGATAAAAACAAAGAGGTCTATGATTTCCTTGCCTCTGTATCTAATAAGTATGGCATTGGTTTTTGGAAGCCAGGTGCTGGAATTATCCACCAGGTAGTGTTGGAAAACTATGCTTTCCCAGGTGGAATGATGATTGGAACCGATTCCCATACCCCGAATGCAGGTGGTCTTGGGATGATTGCAATTGGTGTTGGTGGGGCAGATGCCTGTGATGTGATGGCTGGATTGCCATGGGAACTGAAGTTTCCAAAATTGATCGGTGTGAAGTTGACAGGTAAGCTATCTGGTTGGACTGCCGCAAAAGATGTGATCTTGAAAGTTGCTGGAATCCTTACCGTGAAAGGTGGAACTGGCGCTATAGTTGAATATTTTGGTGAAGGAGCGCGTTCCCTTTCTGCTACAGGAAAAGGAACCATCTGTAATATGGGTGCTGAGATTGGTGCGACGACTTCTATTTTTGGTTACGACGACAAATCTGCCGCCTACCTATCTGGTACAGGCCGTTCTGATATAGCAACCTTGGCCAATGGCATCGCTGAGCACTTGACTGGAGATCCTGAAGTCTATGCTCAGCCAGAATTGTACTTTGATCAGGTGATTGAAATCAATCTTTCTGAGTTGGAGCCACATGTTAATGGTCCATTTACACCAGATTTGGCTTGGCCGATTTCCAAATTCGCAGCTGCTGTAAGAGAAAACGGTTGGCCAGCAAAATTGGATGTGGGTCTAATCGGATCTTGCACCAACTCTTCCTATGAAGATATCTCTAGAGCCGCTTCCTTGGCGCAGCAGGCTGTAGACAAAAAATTAGTAGCAAAATCTGAATACACCATCACTCCTGGTTCCGAGCAAGTTCGCTTTACAGTAGCCCGTGATGGATTTTTGGACACCTTCGACAAAATGGGGGGTGTGGTCCTTGCAAATGCCTGCGGGCCATGTATCGGACAGTGGGCAAGACATGGCGCTGAGAAACAAGAAAAGAACTCCATCATTACTTCCTTCAATCGGAATTTTGCAAAGCGTGCAGATGGAAATCCAAACACGCACGCCTTTGTGGCCTCTCCGGAGATTGTAACTGCGCTAGCCATTGCCGGTGACCTTACTTTCAACCCACTTACGGATACCTTGACCAACTCTGAGGGCAACCAAGTTCGCTTGGAAGAGCCAAAAGGTTTGGAATTGCCAACCAAGGGTTTTGCTGTGGAAGATGCGGGCTATCAGGCTCCTGCTGCAGACGGATCTTCTGTACAGGTATTGGTATCGCCTACTTCTGACAGATTGCAGCTTTTGGATTCATTTACTGCTTGGGAGGGAGTTGATCTTAAAGGGTTGAAGTTGTTGATCAAGGCCAAAGGAAAATGTACTACTGACCACATTTCAATGGCGGGCCCTTGGTTGAAATACCGAGGCCATTTGGACAACATCTCCAATAATATGCTTATCGGAGCGGTAAATGCCTTCAATGAAGCGACTAACTCGGTGAAAAACCAATTGACTGGTGCGTATGGTGAGGTACCAGCTACACAGCGTGCCTACAAAGCCGCCGGTATTGGTTCGATTGTCGTAGGAGATGAGAACTATGGGGAAGGTTCTTCCAGAGAGCATGCAGCCATGGAACCTAGATTCCTAGGCGTTCGTGCAATCTTGGTGAAGTCCTTTGCTCGAATCCACGAGACCAACTTGAAGAAGCAGGGAATGCTTGCCTTGACGTTTGCGAACCCTGCAGACTACGACTTGATTCAAGAAAACGATGTGATCGATATTGTCGGCTTAACCAGCTTCGCTCCAGGCAAAGCTTTGGAGGTGGTCTTCCACCATGCGGATGGAACTCAGGACAAAATAGCGGCTAACCATACCTACAATCAAGGTCAAATCGAATGGTTTAAGGCTGGAAGTGCCTTGAATTTGATCAAGGTAAAATCATAATTTAACCCAAATTAAACTGAAGCCGTAATGAGTAATTCATTACGGCTTTTTTTACACCTAATATTCCATGCGAAGGATTCTATTGTTGCGTCTACTAGTTACTTGCCTGAGCTTGGTGCTTTTTCAATCCGCTTTTGCACAAAATGAATCCGATGAGCGATCCCTGCTCCAAGTTCAAAAAGGCATAAGTTTTACAAAGGACTCCTTATACAGCCTAAATCTTCGGTTTCGCATGCAAAACCGAATTGGTTTTCGGACAGAAAGTGGAGAAGATTTAGGTTTTGAACAGACGGATTTCCGAATTCGCAGGTTGCGGGTCCGATTAGATGGTTTCGTTTTCAATCCTCGAATTCAATACTACATCCAACTTGGGTTTTCAAAGTCAGACATGGACTTAGATGGGGGAGAGGTAGCACAGCCGATTCGTGATGCAATTCTCTATTACCACTTTACTCCCAACTTTTACATCGGAATGGGACAAGCCAAATTACCTGGAAACCGGGAGCGAGTTATTAGTTCTGGAAATTTGCAGTTCTCGGATCGATCCATTGCCAATGCATTTTTTACCCTAGATCGAGATTTTGGAGTTTTTGCCTACTACACTGTTCCTTCCAGTGGAAAGGCTGTATACCAACTGAAGGGAGCGATTAGTTCGGGTGAAGGAAGAAACCCTTCGGTAGGCGACCGTGGGCTAAGCTATACAGGAAGAATGGAAGTTTTGCCATTTGGAAAATTTGCCAATGGAGGGGATTATTCCGAAGGAGATTTAGAGTTGGAACCGCGCCCTAAACTTTCTATTGGTGCCAGTTACAATTTTAACGAGAGCGGTTCACGGGCTCGAGGACAGCTGGGCCCAGAATTATATCAAAAGAGAGATCAGCGGGTGTTTATTGCTGATTTGATATTGAAGTATAGGGGATGGGCCCTCTTGGGAGAGTATTTTTCTAGAAATGCTTCCAATCCCATCACCTCTAATCCAAATGGACTCCGCCAAGCAGTTTGGGTAGGTACTGGTCAAAACCTTCAGGTAAGTAAATTGATTTCCAAGCAGGGGGAATTGGCATTCCGCTATTCACAAATCATGCCCAAACAATCGATTCGAAACCTGGAAACGCAACGAGAGGAGACCACGCTTGGCTATACCCATTATGTAGGAGGTCACCGGGTGAAGTTGCAGGGAAATTTGGGTTATTCTTGGGCCAATAATCAAACGCTACTCAGCAAAACCTCAAACTACTGGTTTGGGCTTTTCCAGGTTGAATTTGGAATCTAAAGAGCCCTTTTCTTCTCTTAAATTGGTAGTTACAAGGCTCTGGCCTTAGTTAGGTATTTCTGCACCAAGTCCATGTCGGGATGACTGACTGCCAATTCTTCTAAATAGCTTAAGGCACTTACTTTGTCGCCATTTAGCGTGTAATAAATGCCTTTGTTTCGAAGTGCAAAGGGGTTTCTGGAATCCATCGCCAAACTTTGATTGATTAAAGCAAGACCTTCCTCCAATTGATTGAGATACAGTAGGTACAATCCGTGATTGTTGTAGAAATAGGCCTGTCGATTGTCTAAAGCGATTGCTTTTTCTACTGCTTTCACCGCCCCTGAGTAGTCCTTTTCCTCAAAGGAAATCATGGAGCGCAAGTTGTGTAGGTTAGGCTCAAGCGGATTTATCTCCTCTGACTTTTCCAACAGGGTTTTGGCGTCAGCATATTCTTTTTGATAAAAAAGTATCGTTGCTTGGTTCACCAAAAGATCTGAATTTTTAGGAGCTAATTCAGAAGCTTTTTGGAAGGATTGTAGTGCTGCAGGATAGTTTTTGAGTTTCTCTTCGGTAAGGCCCACCAAAAAATAGGATCTCCAATCGGATGTATTTTGTGAGACCATTCGGTTTGCATCTTCCTTTGCATTGTAGTTGGCACCAAGATCTAAGTAAGCCAAACCGCGCTGAAATACCGCATCTACGGAACTTGGGTTTTTCTGAATTGCCTTGCTAAAATCTTGAATGGCTTCCTCAAGTTGATTCAATTGAAGATGTGCCATCCCCTTGTTGTAGTAGGCATCACTAAAATTGGAATCCAACGCAATCGCTTCTTCATAAAATCCCATAGCAGATTTGGGATCATTTTCTTCCATTTTCTCATTGCCTTTGAGCAGGAATCTGCCTTTTTTATCTTCAAGGGTATCACATCCCATCCAAACGATTGGGATGAAAAAAAGAAGTTTACTGATCGGGTTTTTCATCTTGCGGGGGTTCAGGTTTTTTTTCCTTTACTTCTTCGCCCAAGAGCAAAGCGTAAGGTTTGGTAGAATCGGAAAGGTCAAAAATTTCACGGAGGATGGCTAGGATAGGGATTATCAAAATCATTCCAGCAACCCCCCAAATAGAGGCACCTAGTAGGAGTCCTAGAAAGGTGAGGAATGCATTCAAATTGACTTGACTACCCACAATCTTTGGAGTTAGGAAATTTCCTTCCAAAAGTTGAATGGCTTGATATGCCGCGAGAATTAACAAAGGTGAGAGCAAATTGTCCATCGTCAATAGGGCATAGCTCATGGGGAGTAAAGCACCAATAAATGGACCCACATAGGGGATGATATTTAAAATGGCGCCTATAATCCCGAAAAATACCGCATGCTCTACTCCAATTAGGGAATAAGCCGTGATATTGAGTATTCCAAGAATCACCATTACCTTGCCCACCCCTGAGATGTAGTTCAACACCACTTTCCGTAAGCGGATTAGTTGTGACTTAACTTCGGATGGATCAGCATCTCGAAAAATGGAGATGAGTACGTTTACCAAGTGATCCCGATAGAGTAAAAAGAAAAACATAAATACTGGAATCAATATCAGGCTGCTCAAAGATCCGATGGCATTGATTGCGTAAGCAGAAATACTGCTGCTATTTTTATTGAGTAGACCAAGAAGCGCATCCGGATCCAATTGGTCTGCCAGTTTCTGTTGAAAACCGAGTTGTGAGCTTGTAAACTGGTCAACTTGTTGGATAAGTGTAGTAATCCGTACCGATACATCTGCAAAGTCTGTAGAAAAACTAATCAAGTTACTAACAATAAAACTTAGCAAACCGGCCACTAGGCCTACCATGAGCACCAGAGAAATAAGGCTTGAAAGTACCCTCGGAAACCGGTACCGCTCTAAAAACAAGCTCATTGGGGTAAAAAGCACCGCGAAAAACGCAGCCAAGGCCAAGGGAATAAGAATCGACTTACCAATGATGAGAATAAAAATCACCACAATCAACAAGGATAAAACCGCCAAGGCCTTGAGGTACGGTGGGAGCTGTAGGGTTTTAGTAGCCATAGAAATAAGCCCAAGTTCTGTTTTACAAATAGGTAAATTACCCTAGTACCAATCCACTACGCTTAAGTAGGGCATCTGGTTTAGGATCTCGACCTCTAAATCGTGCATACAAGAGGGAAGGATGTTCAGATCCTCCCGCGGATAGAATGTTTTTTTCAAAGGAAATAGATGTTTCAAGGTCGAAAACCCCCTTTTCTAGAAATAATTCAAAGGCATCCGCATCTAGTACCTCAGCCCACTTGTAGCTGTAGTAGCCCGCAGCATAGCCTCCCTGAAAAATATGGGAGAAACTCGTGCTTATCCGAGTCACCTCCACCGAAGGCAGTAGTTCGGTTTCCTTTAAAACTTCATTTTCAAAGGCTTTGATGTCCTGAATTTGGTCAGGGTTTTGACTATGATAGGCCATGTCCAATAGCGCAAAACTCAGTTGACGAAGGGTCATGTAGCCTTGCTGGAAATTGGCGGCCTTCTTGATTTTTTCTACTAGATCTGCTGGAATAGCCTCTCCAGTTTGGTAATGATGTGCAAAAAGATCTAGGCATTCTTTTTCATAGCACCAGTTTTCAAAGATTTGGGAAGGTAATTCCACAAAATCCCAAAATACGCTTGTGCCCGAGAGGCTTTCGTACACTCCTCGAGCCAGCATGCCATGGAGTGCATGTCCAAACTCATGGAATAGCGTGGTGACCTCATTGAAGGTAAGCAGGCTAGGGCTGGTTTTGGTAGGCTTGGTGAAATTGCAAACAATGGAGACATGTGGTCGGTGATCTACATTTCCTTCCTTAAATTGACCTCGGTAGGAGGTCATCCATGCTCCATTTCGTTTTCCAGGTCTTGGAAAAAAATCGGCATAAAAAACGGATAGAAAACGATTTTCTCGATCGTAGACCTCATAAGCGGTTACCTCCGTATGGTAGACCGGAATTTTTGAATTGGCCACAAAGCGAAGGCCAAATAGGCGAGAAGCTGTTTCAAAGACGCCTGAAATCACATTTTCCAAGCTGAAATAGGGGCGGAGCAATTCCTCATCTAGCGCATACTTTTCTTTTTTCAGCAATTCAGAATAGTAGGCAAAATCCCATTTTTCTAGCACCGCCAATTGGTCAAGGTTCTTTGCTAGTGCAGCAACTTCTTTTACTTCAAGTTGCGCTTTGGGTTTGGCCTTTTCCAGAAGGGATTGGAGAAACTCTAGGACAGTAGCTGGACTTTTTGCCATGCGTTCCTCTAAGGTGAAGTGGGCATGACTTTCGTACCCCAAGAGCTTGGCCCGTTGCTGTTTTAAGGTGACTAGCTGCCGAATAATTTCTTGGTTGTCCAAGTCGTCTCCTTTGGCGCACTTTGTATTAAAAGCCATAAATAGCGTCTTTCGTAGGGCTCTATTTTTGGCATAGGTCATCACTGGAATGTAGGAAGGATAGTCTAGGGTAAATGCCCAACAGTCCGAATGCCCCCTTTCTTCTGCGAGCTGTGCAGCCGCATCCAAAGCCCCCTGAGGAAGGCCTTCGAGCTCGCTTAAATTATCGACTAGGTGCACAAATTTGTTGGTCTCGGCCAACACATGTTCTCCAAATTGAAGACTAAGATGAGCCAGTTCCTGGTCAATTTTTCGCAGGGTATCTGCATCTATTTTTTCCAACTGGGCACCATTACGCACAAAGGATTTGTAGGTTTTCTCGAGGAGCGTTGTTTGCTCAGCAGTTAGGGAAAGATTCGCTCGTTGTTCAAAAACCTGTGAAATGCGTTGGAAAAGCTCCTGATCCAATAAAACATCATTGGCATGTGCAGTTAGTAGCGGAGAGATCTCTCGGGCTAATTTTTGGATTTCATCGTTGGTCTCCGCTGAATTGAGGTTAAAAAAAATAGAAGAAATTATTCCGAGCTGCTTCCCACTCTTTTCCAATGCCTCTACCGTATTTTCAAAGGTGGGGAGGTTTACCAATTTGATTGCCTCAATTTCTTTTTTTGCTTCCGCTATGGCTTCAATAAAAGCAGGTTGATAATGGCTGGGTAAAATCTCAGTAAAGGGAGCCGTCGAAAAAGGGGTGCTAAATGTGGAAAGTAAGGGATTGCTCATGAAATCTATGGAGGTAATCAATTGATTTGATCTGGAATACAATCCCAAAATTACCGATTTATAGGGGATTTTAATCCGATTTTGCAGGCATTTTCCCGAGTAGCTGTTCTAAAAAAACTAAGGCCAGGAATTCCTGGCCTTAGTTGCTATTCGTGAAAGTCACAAGTCATGGATTCCATGCCGATAGGAGCTCCATCTGGGATGTTGAGCACTTGCTGAGGAGTCAATTCCTCAGGAAGCCTTAGGTAGGCTTCAATCTTTTGCTTCAAATAATCTCGGTGTGCTTGCAATAGGCTAGAGGATAAATTGGCAAAAGAACTTAGCTGACTCAGTTCCCTCCGTACCAATGCGCGAACGGTCTGCGATGCACCAGCATTTTTGGATAGAGAAATCAAGTGATCCACTAGTTTTGCTTCAGTCATGAGTTTAATCTCTGCTCCAAGCCCAGCTGGCATGGTATTGCTGAATACCTGAGTACGTACTTTGGTAAGCACAGCTTCCAATCCAGGTAAGGAAGCATTTTGAAGCTGCTGCAAGTAAATTCGATTTACTCTTCCTGCTTCAAAAAGAAAAGTGAAGGTTGCATCTACTACATTTTCCGCAGGAGCGATGGGATCAAATACGGGTCCTGTACGGGAGGGAAAGGTTTCTCTATTCTTACCATAGCCATATGGTCGAGGAGGAATTAAAGACAAAATAGCCGCAGGAATCTCCAATTGTTTCGTACTGATGGAAAGTAGAAGGGCATCTAGCGCTTCATTTTGACTCTTGGTCGAAATCCATTGGTGCGCAGTTTGGTTGTCTCCTTTGACTTTGTAAGTATAGTCTAGTCCACCGACCAATTTGCTAGTAGCTTCCAGCTGGTAGCGGTGCATGAGGTAAAGCGGCACAAATACTTCTTCCAGGATCGCTTGTGGCTCTCCTGTTTTGATGGAATTGAGCCCGAAAGTCTTCATTCGTTTTTCACGCAAGGTCAACATCCGCTTGAGTTCCTCTGGAGCAGAAGCTCCATTGTCCCAAAGGTGGGAGCGGGGATGTACACCACTTGGATTTCTGGAATCTGAATCGGTAATAAATTCATATCCTGCAGCATAGGTAGCTTGGAGATTTTTTTCTAGAAATTCTTCTTCGCTTTGGTTTGCTGCTGGTTGTCCATAGCCGTAAGTGATGGCCAACTTATCCCATTCTCCAATTTTCAAGTCGTAAGCATTTCCAAAATCAATCTCACCTTTTTCATTTTCTGTGATTACTGGATGAGGGTAATCCATTACAGAAGAGCGTCCTGAAGCGGAAGTAGCATAGCTGTGTGCCAAACCGATGGTGTGACCAATCTCATGTGCTGAAAGTTGCTTCAATCGATTCAAGGCAAACTCCATCAATTTTGGATCTGCTGTATTTCCATCTTCGAAGGGCTGAAGTAGACCTTGGCCGATTAGGTAATCTTGACGTACTCGGAGTGAACCAAGTGATACTTGCCCCTTGATGATTTCACCCGTACGCGGGTCTTGAATACTAGATCCATAGGACCAGCCTCGAGTGGAGCGATGAATCCATTGAATGACATTGTAGCGTACATCGCTTAGGTCCATGCCCTCTGGGGCAAGTTCTACACGAAAAGCATTTTTAAATCCAGCTGCCTCAAAGGCTTGCGCCCACCAGTTGCCTCCTTCAATTAGGGCACCCGCTACTGGCTCTGGAGTGCCACGGTCTAAGTAATAGACAATGGGCTCCACCACCTCAGAAACTGCTGCAGTGGGATCTTTTTTCTCCAATCGGTGCCTAGAGATAAAACGCTTCACCAAAGGTTGATCAATGGGAGTAGTGTAATCTTGGTAACTAATGAAAAAATAGCCAGCTCGAGGATCAAATTTCCGCGTCGCATAAAGCTCCGGTAATTCGATAAATGAATGCCTCATTCTGACCGTTACTGCATCAGGACTTGGAGTCACTGAACGTAAATTAGCACCTGCACCGGTTCCCGTAAGGGTGATGGTAGCCTCTACTTCTGTGTTTTTAGGAAAGTTTTTGGTGGTCGGGTAGTACAAGACAGAGCGACTAGCATCTACTTTGTAATTGCCTTGCTTTGTTCGCGCAAGCGTTTCACTGACCCCATGTACATCTTGTAGGAAAAAGTTAGTTGCATCTACAAGGTGGGCATTTCCTTCGGTTTTTACCACTTCAAATCCCCATAGTGTGGATTGAGCAAAAGCATCTTGGATGGATTTGGCCTCGTATGGATTTTTGGTATAGGCTCGGTAGTCGTAATTTTTGTGCACCATCAGGATTTTATTTCCTGTCTTCCGAAATTCCACCACCCGGGTATCGCCAAGTTGACCTCTATCCAATCCGATGTCGTTGGATCCGACACCTGCAGTCAATGCATTGACATACAAGAGTTCTTGGTTAAGGGAGGAAATTTCCAAGTAAATCTTTCCTTTTTCTTCATCCAAATAGAAGGGGACGAATCCGTCCTTCTTGGTCATTTTTGAAAAGTCTTGTGCAACTAGCCAGCTAGATTGTAGAAGTACTACAAAAAGTAGAATACATGCTTTTTTCATGGGAGTACATTTTTTTGTCAATTTATCAAAAAGCTAGGTTGCTATCCTACCACTCCTAAAAAAATTAATGCAAGGCATAGCGAAGTAGGAGGACCGTATCGGTTTGTTTGGGGCCAGAAATCTCCTGCATTCCTGAACTGATTGCTTCTCGGTCTGTGTAAATGGTTTGGGCAATCCGGAAATAGGCGGTGAGCCTCGAATGGATCCGGTATTGTGCCAACAGGTATTGCCTGCTTCCTCTACCCGAGAAGGCAGGGATCGCAAAGGTGCCCACTGCATTTTGTTCGTACGCATAGAGCCTGTTGTCAAAAGTTTCGGTATCAAATAGCGCCATTCTTGCAGTTAGTTTCCAGTTGCCCGAGGAATAGGAACATTCTTGAATGAGCATCCATCCCTGTGTTTTTTTATGATTGAAGGATACCTGATTCCAAAGGATACGGGATCTACTGGTCAATTCAGTTGAAATATCCAGCTCCAAGCTTCCTTGTGCTTGACTTTTAAGGATAGTACCGACCTGTTGGGTGGGTGTAAATTCTTCCGCTTCTGAGAGATTCCTCATTTTACGTTCCTGCTTAAATTGAATAAGTACTGACTTGTTTTTTTGTGGCTGGAAGCTCCAGCGAATCAGCCATTCCTGTCCATTGGATGGGGTAGATACCCGAAATTTTAGCCAGGGAAATGTAAAGAAGTCTACATAGGCATTGACTTTGAGGGTTGCTGAAGGTTTAAGCTGAAACCCTAAATAGACACCTCGCTCGTTGCTAGGACGGGTACCTTCCGCAAATGCGGTAGCATACAAACTATGGAAGTGTCGGTCATAGCTTCTCCATAGCAATGAAAAATCCACCGTTCTACTCAAGCTGCTGACCAAGCCCAGCACTGTTCCTTGTCCTTGGCTGCTAGATCGAGCAGACTCGCCGAAGAAAGCAAAGTTCTTCCACGAAAGGTTGGCGTAGATGCTGCCTACCTGATTGGATTGTCCTGAGAAATCAAAGGCATTGTAGCTTGTCGCATTTCGAATCCAGGGAATGCTAAACTGGCTCTGCAGGAAGTTTAGCCCTGCAGACCAGCGGCCAGCCATAGCACTGTACTGGAGGTTGCTGCCAAGGTTGGTTTCTCGAACTTGATTTTTGGTAGCAAGCTCAGCCAAACTGCGGTGCAAACCCGTTTGGGATAAGCTAGTTAAGGTCTGTTCTGCTAAGCCTAGGGAATCGTTCGACTCCTTGACTTGTCCATCTTTGCCAATGGAAGAGATTAGGAGGCTACTTTGCCAGGGACCCATTTGCCTGGTCAATCCAATGCCTCTAAAAAAACCAGTTTCAATACTTGCTGTGTAGGGTAGAATGCCCAGGCTGCTTCTTCGTACAGTGGGCACTGTTTCTGCGCCTTTGCCCAAACTAAACCCAGCACCCAAAACCAGTCCTTGACCAAAGCTTGCCTGGAAATCTCCAAGTGAAATGGTTTTCCATTTTCCTAAGCCGTAGCGTGTGAGGTGAAAAGAGGCAAAATTGAATCCGTAGCGGCTCGTTTTGGGGTCCCAGGTAAGTGCTTCCCCTGGGTCTTTCTCGAGGATAAATCCCATACTAAAATCCTTGGCATGCTGAACCCTGAACCGCAAAAACAAATCATTTGGGTCGCCCAAGTACCTACTTCTGGGATTGATGGTGCTGTCATTTCCGATAAATCCTTGGCGTAATTCCAAGGTTTGCCGGTGGCGGAACACTAAGAAGTTATTTTCCTCGCTTCGTAAGCGCTCAAAAAACGGTTTGCTGCTATTTTTTGCCCTTTCAAGTGAAAGGAAAGGCAGGATAGTTACCAAAGTTGTACTGTCCCAATTGGGAAGCGTTTGCAGTTCGTAAACCGACAGAAACTCCCCCCAGGAGTTTCGGTGATCGATAAGGGCTTGTATTTGTGGTGGCGTAAGGAGGTAGGTTGCTTGTAATTCATCTGTAGTTACCCGATTGATATCGAGTGGGTTCTGGTACAGTTCTAGCAGCAACTCATACAAGGCTTCGTAGTCCAAGTCCTCTTCTTGGATGGGGAATAGTCGCTCCATCAGCTGTTGGATATCCAAAGTGGGACGCGTATTTTCTTGACCGACTGCAGGTAAAGAAAGCAGGAGAAAGCCGATTAGCCATCGTATTGTTTTCATGCTTAGCGCTTTAAGAAAACAGATAGGTGGTGCGTTCTTCCTAAGTCCGTATTTTGTCCATACCCATAGTCAAGTCCGTAGTTTTTCTTTTGCAGTCCAATCCCAAAATTGAGGGCAGTGGGGTAGGAGTGAATTCCTGTTCGCAAAATGATCCACTTTTCAAGGCTGTATTGAAGGCCAAACTTAAAAATGGGTGGGTTATCTAGGTCTTTTTCAAGCTCGGCATGGATTTCCAAGTTTTTGGAGGGGAGGTAGGTAGTCCCCATTTGGAGCAGGGTGGGTAGACTTTGAGAGGAATGTTTGCTGATTTTGGCTTGGTTAACATTCGTGAGTTGCGTTCCAAAGAAAAACTTGGGTCCTAATTCTGCCAATCC
>CANHCD010000008.1 GCA_947458795.1 Cyclobacteriaceae bacterium
AACAGAACATTAAGGAATTGACCAGATTGTACCAGCGAACCACATTTTTGCCAGCAATTCGCTCCAATTGATAATACAAGGTGAGCCGCTTGGAGGCTGCAATTGGCCCAGTAATTAATCCCCAACTCAGGACCGCCAGTAGATTGCCGATCAATAATCCAAAAACCAAGTCTCCCGCTGAGACTCCATGTGCCACGAACAAGGGGCCAATCACAAACTCGGTCCCGGCAGTATGCTCGCCTGCATACATTCCCAAAAAGCTCTTCCCTCCTTTCAGGCTTTCACTTGGAATCGGGGTACGCTCATATTCATTGGTCTCACCAACTACCTTTTTTAAAAACGAGTTGCTCATTGAAAATTTGTTTGTTTGAATATCCGCAATTTTGCCAGTTGATTCAATAGGAAGTATGAAAGTGGAGGATAATCCTACTCTGAATTTAAACATTCAGCTGATTGATCTCCATCGTTTATTTTTTCTGGGGCAATCTGGCCCCAGTTTCTTGCCACCAGGCTTGGAGCGAAGATTTAAGTTGAATCACCAGTTCGGGAAATTGAGCTGCCAGGTTGGTGGTTTCTCTGGGATCATTCCCTAAGGAAAAGAGTTCATCCGGCTGCTCTCCAAAGTAATGGATCAGCTTGTACTCCCCAGATCGAATGATGGAATAGGGGACAACATCCGCTCCCCTGTAGTGGGGAAAATGCCAAAATAAGTCTCGTGATTCTAGCGTACCCCCTGCCAAAACCTCCACCAAGCTTTGCCCATCCAGTCCCTGTTCTTTGGGATTTAAACCCTGGTAATCCAAGATCGTAGGAACCCAGTCTAGCGTCACAATGGGAAGATTAGATTGGACCCCAGCAGGAACCTTGCCTGGCCACTTCACCACTGTTGGCACCCGAATTCCCCCTTCGTAGGGATATCCTTTTTGGGAGCGCAGGGGTTCGTTATTCGTGATGGGATTTGCTGGATTTCCCATCAATCCCCCATTGTCTGAGGTGAAAATCACTAAGGTTTTTTCGGTCAAGTTCAAGCGGTCCAAGGCAGCGAGCACCTTGCCTACGTTTTGATCTAAGTTCTCAACCATCGCGGCATAAACGGGGTTTTTCTGTTTCCCCCCGGCTTTAGCCTTGTATTTTTCGACTAACTCTTGTGGAGCCATGAGTGGGGTATGCACGGCGTAGGGAGCCCAGTGGATGAAAAATTTCTGAGTTTGAGCTTGGAGAAAATCCACAATCTCATCCCCTTCTCGGTCTGTTAAATACTCGCCAGAATCCCGTGGTGTCACCCGGTCAAATGCATAAAAAGGTGTGGGGGTAGCCGGCTCGTAGGGATCAAAGTAGCTGGGTGGCTGACCCAAGTCATTGCCACCAAAGTTGCGATCAAAGCCCTGGTCTTCGGGATACTTTCCCTCTCCGCCAAGATGCCATTTGCCCACATGATAGGTCGTGTAGCCCTGAGCCTTCATCCGCTCCGCCAGGGTAAGCTCTGCCAAGGGTAGAAAACCTTGGTTCTTGGGTGTTCGCAGGGGCTGATCCGGGTTTTCTGCATATTCTCCAGGCAGACCAGTGGTACCTACACCTTGGAATCGCGCATAGATCCAATCGGTGATTCCCATTCGCGCAGGGTACTTGCCTGTCATCAGGGCTGCTCGGGATGGAGAACAAATCGCTGCCGCAGCATAGGAATGCGTGAATAACATCCCCTCAGCGGCCAAGCGATCAATAAAGGGCGTTTCATAAAAATCACTTCCCAAAACCCCAATGTCCGCCCAACCCAAATCATCCACATGGATCAACAGGACATTAAATTCTTCCTTGGCCTGGCCAAAGGATGCCGAGAACACCCCGAATGAAAGCAGAAAAATTAGGCTATACTTTTTCATCAATTTGGAAAGAATGCGCAACCCTTCAACTGCTTGAGCGCTTAACTCGAAGGCCAGGATTGAACTTTATTGAATTTCAAATTAAAAAATTGAGCCCTCTTTCCCAAATTAAATTGTACTGGTGGAAAGGGGTTATCCTTGCTCCTTTAATTGATCCATTCCTCTGTTCAACTGAATATTCAGGTGATCAGCAAGAGCAAAAAAATAGGCTTGTAAGGTGATTCGAACCTGCTAGGAATCGTGGGGCTTTGGCTGTGGACAGAAAAACCAACTTTTATCCACTTTTTTTCCTAACTTTTTGATTCAAGATTCCTTAACCATGAAAAATCTGTTCCTCCTGCTACTTTCCTTCCTGTCTTTCAGCGCCCAAGCACAGGGGAATTTGCCCAACCAAGGTCTCCCCAATGTGGTGCTGATCTTTATGGATGACATGGGATATGGGGACTTAGAAGTATATGGTGGCTACCCGCAGCAGACCCCCCACCTCAATGCACTTGCCGCTTCAGGCATGCGCTTTACCAATTTCTACGTAGCCCAGGCTGTGTGCAGCGCCTCCCGAGCAGCCCTGCTGACGGGTTGCTACCCCAACCGGCTCAATATCTCTGGCGCGCTTATGCCCTGGTCCACCACGGCCCTGAATCCCGAGGAAGAGACGCTTGCCACCTTGGCAAAAAAGAAAGGCTACCAAACCGGTATGATTGGAAAATGGCACCTCGGTGCCAAAGCGCCCTACCTCCCCACCTCCTATGGCTTCGACTCCTATTTTGGCCTTCCCTACTCCAATGACATGTGGCCTGTAGGCTTCGATGGCAAGCCTGTTACCGACACGGCAGACCGCAAATTCAAGTACCCACCACTCTTCTTACTCGAAGGCAATGAACCCGTGAAGGCTATCCGTACGCTGGAAGACCAGGCCCAACTAACGCAGCTGTACACCCAGCGGGCAGTGCAGTTTATCGAGCAGCACAAGAAGAGCCCCTTCTTTCTGTATTTGGCCCACTCCATGCCACATGTGCCGATCGCGGTATCCGAACCTTATAAAAACAAAAGTGGTGCAGGGCTATTTGGGGATCTGATGCTTGAATTGGACGATTCGATTGGAGAGGTGATGGCGGCGTTGGAAAAAAATGGGCTCACCCAAAATACGCTGGTCATCTTTACGAGTGACAATGGCCCCTGGCTGACCTTTGGCAACCATGCCGGCAGCAGCGGAGGCCTTCGAGAAGGCAAGGGTTCGGCTTGGGAGGGAGGCGTACGCGTTCCTTGCATCATGAGTTTTCCAGGGCTGATCCCTGCAGGAACAGTTTCCAATAACCTCGCTGCTACGATGGATATTTTCCCGACGCTGGCAGCACTCCTAGACGCCCCATTGCCCAACCAGAAAATCGATGGGGTGAATATCTTGCCCTTGTTAAAGCAGGTGACTGATGCCAATCCTCGGGACCACTTTGTCTATTATTACGATACAAATAGCCTCAAAGCCATCCGGCAGGGGAAGTGGAAATTGGTTTTCCCTCACCTCTCCCAAACCTACCTGAATACGCAGCGAGGCAATGCCGGTTTCCCGGGTGTCTACAAATCTATGGAGGTACCGCTTGCCCTTTACGACCTGTCTACAGATCCTGGGGAAACGTTTGACTTAGCTCCCCAAAATCCTGCGGTGGTAGCCGCGCTGAGCGCATTGGCCGAGCAATACCGAAAGACGCTAGGAGACGACCTCACCAAGCAGCCTGGAACCGAAAAGCGGCCGGCAGCCAAAATGGATTGAGGTAAGGGGATAAAATCCGAACCTTGCTGAATCTCCCCCAAACCTGTCCCCCAGAATTGCGGGTCCGCCGCGGAGGCTTGCCCCGCAGAATTGCGGGGATTTTCTCTCGCAAAGAAGCAAAGCCTGCCTGTCGGCAGACAGGCCGCAAAGGAAGGCAATCTCGTCTTTTGAATGCCTAACGCAACCATGATTTTGAAAGTACTTGGTACTTAGTACTTTGTACTTGCTACTTGATACTCCCTCTTGTCTCTTTTTTCTTTCTCTCGCAAAGGCGCCAAGACGCAAAGAAATCTAACCGCTCTTTGCCTTGCCTCTTGTTTCTTGTCTCTCGCTTCTTTGTAGGTGGTACCCCTTACTTGGTACTTTGTACTTCGTACAATCTTCTTGGTACATTGCCTGCCTGCCGCAGGCAGGTACTTGGTACTTCGTGCACTGTTCTTGGTACTTAGTACTTTGTACTTGATACTTACTACTTGATACTTACTACTTGATACTCCCTCTTGCGTCTTGCTACTTCCCTAATATCGAATGTCCAACACTGAGCGAAGAATGAAGAAGTAGGGAAAACTAGCTGGCCTGCCCGCCGTGACGAATAGAAATAGCTCTTTTCAATGCGAAATTGAATTTGCTCTCCTTATTTTGAAAAAGAAGTGTTTTGAAAAACTCCTTAGTCCTGAGGGCTATACTGCATCAAAAATTTCCGGATTGCTTTTATGTCAGTCAGCTCAATGCCGTTGTCTTCGAGCAACTCTTTCAGATCATCCACATCAATTAACTCCTTCCCATTATTGAAGTAAAGTGTAGAGGAAAATCCTTGACCGGTAGTTTCGACATCTTGATTTTCTTCAAAAGGAGGACTACCATCAGGGAGGTTGTAGTGATAGGACTCCACAATATCGCCTTCAAACTGTACCGAAATATTTGCAACATCAAAGACACCAGCCCCTACTTCCAAGGTGTAGGTTTTCCATTTACCCCAGCCGTAGGCTTTCTCATCTGAGGAAGCGATATGAACAAAACTTCCTTTTTCTGTGCAATCGAAACTTTCCTTTACATTATCCACTACAGGAGCGTCATAGGTCAAGGAAATTTCTACAATCTTGCCACCTGGCAGTTGCATATCAGTAGCTGGCTCACCCATGCCGTAGGTATGGTAAATGCTCGCGTAGTTATACCAGGAATTATTCCAGATAAAATCCGACCAGCTGTCCTCACTTTCCAAAAATTCAAGCAAAGTTTCATCCGAAATTTCTCCAGCGACATCCTCACTTAAGTAACAGTTTCTATTGTATCCGAGCGTAATCTCGCCTGGCTCTGCTAGGTAATATTGAGTTCCTTTAAACGTCTCACTTTCCTGTTGGGCATTGATCGTGATGCTTTCAAAAGCATATTTCTCAGCCAAGGCTTCCGCAAAATCCGACTCTTCAAACAAACTGATGTAGGTACGAATCGAAAGGTCTTCTGCGTGTTCCACGAGTACATCTGCCAAGGTATAGGACCATTCAATCTTTCGAACTTTCGAAGGATCCTTCGCTACGACTAGATTGAAAAACTTGGGATTCAACTTTTCCTCAACCTCTAAATAATCGAAGACATCTAGATTTTTTTCCATCAACTTGTATAGTAGCTCTGGATTTCGATTTTCTTCTTCGAAGGCTTGCACCAATTGGGGCTGAAATTCAATGACCTCAAGCAAAAACTTGGTATCATTCAGGAGCGCATCGTCAATTTTAAATTTTTTGAATTTATTTCCTTTTGCAATTTCTAGAACAAGTTCCTTGTCTTGACCCAAACTACCTGGCAGTTCCAAATCGGTTAAGCCATAATACTCCTCCGCACTATTATTAACCCCATATTGAAGTGCAACCTTCCTATTCTTTTGAAGCTTCTCTGGGAAAAAGCTGTATTGCTCAAAATTTAAGCTCAAGTAAGGAAGGATAAAGGATTCCTCGTGGAGCAGTTTGGAATCAAAAAATCCATCCAAAATCTCAAAATCGATTTTTATTTCCGAAAGCATTCTTAAAAATGCGGCGTCTTTTTTAAGGGTATTGGGCAGGCTGTCAAACTTGGTGGCCAAATCGTAAAAATTGTCGGACTTCAGATAGGCAAAGGCCATTTCTTTATTCTGCTTCAACTTATCCGAAAGAAGCGGATAAAGTTCTGATCCCTTGGCTACTACCTGTGGCGTAACATAAATGTTCTCATCGAATTTTTTACCCAATTTCTTTTTCAAAGCTTGGTAGGTAACCTCCGATGGGTAATATGCGAATGCTTTCTCAATTACTTTGAGATCATACTTCCATGTTGTAAATAAATTCTCCCAATCAAACTCTACTCCATTCTCAATGGCTAAGCACACATTGGCAATGGTGTTGCTAATTGGTTCCCAGTAATATACCTTCCCATTTTGATTCAACCCGTGCAGTAAGGGATCCTCAAATAGAGGAAAGGAGCCGTTATTTTCTGAAATAAAATACCAAGGATCATCAAAATAGGAATGATCCATCATTTCTAACACAGCCGCATCCAGGGCGTAAGCATGTTCAAAAAATTCATAGATAGGCTCTGGGTCCCTGTCTATGAAGTAGTATGCATACAAAAGTGGATCAATGGTAAGGATTTGTTTGGCGATGGCTTTTGCCTCCTTTGATTTCCAATCGTATTCCTTGGAAACAAAATTGCAGGCTTCCGGATTGGCAGTAAGCGCGATGCGAATAAACGCAGGGTCTTTCTTTTGATCTTCGCTCAAGTACTGCAGCAGATTCCCATTTATCGCCAGCACTTCTTTTACAAATTCCTCAGAGAAAGATTCATCTGCTTCGAGGTATTTAAATGCCCAGGGATGCGCTTTCAACTGCTTTTTGAGTTCTTGTTCGCCCAAAGCCTTTCGGCACGACTCATAGCGCAGTGGATAAAACGTGATTTCTAAAATCGATCGTGTGATCTCCGGGTTTTTAGTGAAAAACTCTTCCGGAAGAAAAACAACTTGGGTAAGGTCAATTTTAATAGCTTCCAAAATATCCGTTGGACTGGAATTTTCTTCTAGGGATTTGAAGACTTGCAATTCCTCTTTGAATGCCCCGTCGGCTGAATTCAAGATGGCATTAAATCGAACTTCTTTTGGGTAGGAAGAGGCTGTATAGAAAGTGAAAATTCCCCCATTAATTTTCGAAACATAGTCAATTACTGTTCTATCAGTGTAGATGGCATAGGGAAGCAGTTTGTAGGCTTCCGGATTTTGGCGAAGTGCTGTCCAGTAAATTTCCGGATCAGATACAATTTTTTCATCTAGGTAACGAATCACTAACCCATTCAAGCTGACTACTTCTTTGACCAGTTCTTTGTCAGACTTTAATTCCTCAGAACAGAATTTGATCGCAATTGGCAGTTTCGAGAGAATGCTCCTCATAAATTCTCGATCTGCTAAAACAGACTTATCCGCAAACGTGATGGTATAGGGATTGGCATCCGTTAGTTTGGAAAGGAATACCTTATCTTTTTTGAGAGACTCTGGCGCATAATACAACACATTGTTTTTGTCCTTTGCCGCAAAAATGAGCCTTTCTGCCACGCCTTCTCGCTCCATCATCTCAATGGAAATGGAGGTAATGTTGTGGGAATTGCCATGAATCAGGTCAACTACCAAATCAAAATCAATCTTCCCATTCACATGAATTACTTCATCTGGAAGCTGATTCAACATCAAGCTCCCATCTGCACTTGCAAGTGCTAGATTTAAAAATTCTCGCTTGTGTCTAAATTCATCTGGAAGATCTGGATAATTCCGCGCCCCATCGAGCTCTAGGGCTAATCTTGCAAAAGCCTCATTGCCTACCAACTTCTCATTTTTTCCAAGGAGAAATCCATAGGATTCTTTGTTCACTTTCAGGTAATCGAAAGAGAAATTATCGTCTTTTAGCAATCGCTTGCCTGCATATTCCAATAAATTGTTTTCGATAAGCAGCTCTGCATCGTCCAAGATCCACTTTTTGTATCCTTCCAACAGGGAATCACAATACGAGTAACCAGGGATGGGCTTGTATCTGAGGTGGGTATTGAGGTAGGTCAATAACTCCTTAATAAAGGATGGGTCATTTTGAAGAACTACCGGCAGGAGATCAAACGTAATGTCTGCCGATTGATTTTCGATGGCAATGCATGTCAACTCCCTGGTCTTGTATTCTTCCGGCAAATACCGGTAATAATTTGAGTTGGTGATCACCACCTTTCTGAGTAGCGCCTGATCGGTTACATCAATTACTTCCATAAAATCTTCATCCAGGAATCCATTTTCGATGGCGATTTTTCGGATGCTTTTTGAGGAAGTAAACTTTTCTGGCAGCAGCTCAAAGATTTCAGGATTTGCAAGAATCAAGGCTTTCAGATTCGATTCACTTTTAAGGAGCGATTCATTAGCAAAATGAATCTGTTGACTATCCTCCTTAATAATTTCAATCAGCTTTTCTAAATCACTGTAGTATCCAACTGGATGGGTATTTCTAATGAAGTCCTCTCCTACTTCCTCAGCTTCACCCTCGGCGTCCTCATCCTCCTCTTCTCCTGCAAATTCCTCTTCGTCGTCCGTTTCTTCTTCAGTTTCGGAATCCTCTAATTCACCGAAATAATCATCCTCCTCGGTTGAGCCATCTTCTTCTACTTCATCTACTACGAGCTCGTAGGTTATCCCATTAATGGAGATTTGATAGCTGTACGCTTCACCCACATTTGTGTCGTAAAGGTCTTCTTCCTGAACAGCCACATAGTTGGACAGTTCAAATACATCCAAATTTCCGTCTTCGTCCTGAAGATTTTCAGGAACTTCTGTCAACCCACCTAAATCTGTTATTTCTAATTCTACTCCATTTTCAAAATTTCCAGCTTCCTTAAATTCATAATCAATAAGGTCCCTGCTGAAATAATCTGTAATCAGTTCAGAAGCATCTATGAGCCCTTTGGTATAACTTTTCAATCCTTTAATGAGCTCCTTTCGGTCGATTTTCCCGGACCAATACGAATCATTATACCAGTTGACACGATTGACTTCAATTGTTAATTTTTTAAGTTTATAGGTTAATGAATAGTTTAAATCAGAATAGGACTGGGTATAGAAGGTAATTGGAATTTGGGTAAGTTTTTTATCAGAATTGAGCGCTTCAAGAATCTCAGGAATACTGTCTTTATCCAATCTAGTAGATTCGCTCACCTCTGATAGAAAGGCGTCAACTAAAGAAGTTATGTCGTCATCCGTTGAATCCTCTTCCTGAGGATTTGAAAATGCATAGACATATTTTCCATCACAATACAACAGTACTATTCCGCTGGCATTTTCCTCCTTGAATTCTTTTTTGGCCCAATTCGATTCCTTTTTTCCAATTAACTCCGCCAAGCCGGTCCAATCATTTAGTTCCACCGTTCCTAAAAGCTGAACACAATCCCCCGCATCAGCAGTTCCAGCTATGACAGCAATCAAGTCTACTTTTCCAATAGTCAGAACGACTAGCTCATCGTCTACCAAATAGTTTTCTAAGACACCTGCTAAAAGATCTACCCCATTTTCGGCCAAAAAAAAATCTATTTCCTCGTGACTCATTTCTGATTGAGTGGAAGTGGAGCCAACCACTTGCTCAGCATTGGTTCGAGGCTCGGCAACGCTATCCTGTAAAATGGCAGACAAGAAAGTAAGCGCTGCCGTTACTGCCGCCTCCAATTTCTCAAACTTAGGATTGCCTGCAATTCTCAGGCCGTTACTTGCAGCCTCAATCTGTTGTGAGGATTTCCCAGCAACTTGAGCGATAAAGTCTTCATCTCTAGTGTAATAGCCTATTTTGATGGCCCCTTTCACCGTATTAAAAAACAGGTGAGTTCCCTTGCCTTCACTTACGGAAGGAATGTAGATATCTAGAAAATTATCTTTGTTTATTTTCTTGGCGACAGCATCCGGAAATGCTTGCTTGATTGATGCAAAAAGCTGTTCCTGTATCGTTAATCCTGGGTTAGCTGGGGTTGATTGGTTTGATGCCATACGGTATATTCTGTGATAGTTAAATCTGTATTAAGTATTGTCTAAGAATAAATTGAAAAACTCCTGGTCTAATGCTTTTTCAAATTCTGCCTGATCCTTAGCTTCCCATTCAGCTAATTTTTCTTTATTCAACAACAAGTAGTGATTCAACATCTGTTGCGCATGAAAGGTTAACTCTTCTTCTGACCAAGATTTTTGGGTCTTTCTTAGATGTTTCATTATATACTCAAGATCTGGTATTCTCATTATTTCATCAATTTGGCCAGATTAATTGTTTTTACATTTATTTGAAATTAAGTCAAGCCCTAAACTCTTTACTTTTAAATACTTGGCAAAACTATTTTGTCCCAGGAAAATGAAAGCTCCTAATCTGTTGATAATCTTGCTTTATCTCGTCTAAGGGCTGTTGATTTATTTTTTCAATAATTTTTCTAGCACAATCCTTCATTTCTTTTTCTGCATAAAATCTTTCGTGACCAATCTTTATCTTAGTTGGAACTTTGATATCAAATTTTTTTGCGAAATCAAAAATTTTGCTCGGTACCCTATTCGATTTTCTTCTATTGATGCTCGAAGAGATTGGAATTAAATTTTCAATAATATTCCCTGGGCCTCCCAAGGAGGCAGGGACCACATGATCGATGTCAATAATATGTTCACCATCCATTTGAATTTTGAAAACATGGTATACTTCCTCTCGCATTTTGGTGGGAATATGCTTGGTTAATTCAGTAATTAATTTTTCAAATTTTAATTCAAAATTGTCTTCTAAATAATACCAAGCTGATTGATTCAAAAACCTTTCCTCCAAAGGATAAGTGACATCAAATTGCACCACATCCCTAAGTTTATACTCTAGTATGTGATAAACTTCATCGTCTTCACCCGAAGCATAATTTTTGAATTTAGAATTCCAGAAAGAATCGTCTTTAATTTTTGATTCATTTAATGCATAGTTCACAAAATTTCTAAATCCTTTTTTTTGGACTGACACAACTTCTTGAACAACACCTAAACCAAAAATTGCGTAGCCGTTTTGGGCCACATATACCAGGTCGCCTTTTGTTACATTCGATCCAGAAGGTGGAGATTTCCGTTTAACTTCACACAACCACCCATCTGAGATCTTATATCCTAAATTTTTTCTTTTTATCAGATGCTTTCTCTGTAAGCCTAGATTTATGGATTCTGATTCACTGGGTTTCATTTCCTTCTACTTGGATTTAATTTTTATGTCTTTACCTAACGAAACCTTAGGGGCTACCTGCCTTAGTAGCTCTTTTACAACTAAATTAACAAGGTTTGGTTGGCTAGGATGTATTTTTTTATGAGCAATATAAAATTATGTAATCAATTTACAATTCTACTTTATTTTTAAAACAGCCTCCGGATTTCCCTAAATATTATCCCGTGGAAAAAAACTGAGAAGTTAGGTTCCACCCCATTTGATTGATCAAGGACTGCTCGTGCACTTGTAATTCCAAAACCAAACCCCACCATGAGACTATCTGCTCGCAACAGCCTTGCATTATCGGAGCGTTGAAAAAAAATTGCAAGAAATCAAACCTCCACGCCGAGCTCACCAAGTAGCTGCTCAAAGGCCTCATCTTGGTAGGTAAAACCCATAGAACTCTGCCCTAACTCGGCCTTAAAGGCACGAAGAGTGGACATAAATCCCCCAGGAAGGCGACGGTCTGTAGAATTCAGTGAAAGAAAACCCTGTTCCTCACTCCAAAAGTGGGAACGGTGAATCCCACTCAAGGGGGAACCCGAGAGGGACACCAAGTACAGCTCGCGGTGACCTGCCAGTTCCTCAAAATACAAACCTGCCGACTTTTGCTCCATGGCCTCAAATAAGGCTCCCAAAGAATAGTTGAATCCACCCATGTAGGCAGCCCCACTAGTTAGCGCCCGCGGTGCCAACAGGTAGTATTCGGCACGGCTCAGGACAAGTGCCCGATGGCGAAAAAGCAACTCCCGGTGCTTGGAATAGAGTTCCTGAGAACGGGCATAGGAAGCCTGCACCCGCGGCGAAGTAATCCACTTCGCATACACGCTTGCGCTGAGTGTGACCTCATCGCCCACAATCTCGTAGGCATTGTCTCGAATCGTGGCCTTGGGCACCCAAGTCACTAGAGTATTCGTATCGAGAAGTAAGTAATCGTCTTCCCGCCCACCTACGATTTGGCAGGTGTAGTTGTCGGTACGCAGGCTCCAGCGCTGTGCGTCGAAGGGTAATTTTCTCCCGTACCGGGTGGTCAAAGTTTTCATGGATTCCTCCTGGTTTTGATGGTGAATAAAAAAGCATACGAAGCCTTGAAAAATTTCAAAAGCCGTGTAGGCACACCAAGAAAAGAGAAGGTTTTGCAGGGAAAC
Organism: Cyclobacteriaceae bacterium; assembly: GCA_947458795.1. Classification (GTDB taxonomy): domain Bacteria; phylum Bacteroidota; class Bacteroidia; order Cytophagales; family Cyclobacteriaceae; genus Algoriphagus. The sequence goes on from CANHCD010000008.1 coordinate 12,047, forward strand.
GTTTTTGGTCTGCAGGACCCACATCGTTTGACCACCGTGGCGTTTGACTCGGTTGGTACCAGTATTCTGGTTCTTGATGATGATACAAAGGTAAAAAAGAATTCAAAAATAAAATAGTCTTTGCAGTTGAATTGCAACTAGTCAATTACGCCTTTAAATCTTCCGTTTACATTAGATTAAATGAAGGTTTTTAAAAAAAGGTAAAACATCATCTCAGAAGAATAGTTTGTAAAGAATAGGCAATGCCAAATATTTTGCTTTTAACTTTGTATTAATATCCTGCATTAATGAAACTTATGGTTTTGCAATGCTTATTTAGTTCTCCAAACGTGGGAGTGAGCATAGGAATACCACTCATCTTTTAAATATCAATTGAATACCCATACACCACCTTAAACACCTAACATCATGAGAAAATTATCCGGATTTTTAGCACTAGTCCTCCTAAGCGGACTATTGGTATCCTGCGGATTGGGAGGAGGTAGAGCCATCTCCCTTATCCCCGTAGAAAATGGAGATGAATTCCAATACATCGACAAGGAAGGAAAAATTGTAATCAACCCTCAGTTCTCCTCCGCCACCGTATTTAGAGGCGGCATTGCATTAGTTCGGACCACGGGTGACAAAGCGCAATGGGGGTTTATCAACGAAGAAGGGAAATACACCATTCAACCTAGCTACAAGGAAGCAACTGTCTTTTCCGAGGATCTTGCCTGGGTAGTAGCTGATAACGGGGCACCTACGGCCATCAACTCCAAAGGAGAAGTTAAAATAACCCTACAGGATGCAGAAACTGTCAAAATCTTCCAAGGAGGTTTGGCAGCATTTAGCGTTACCGAAGATTCCAAAGTAAAATGGGGCTTCGTAGATAAGGATGGCAAAGTAGCCATCAGCCCCCAGTTTGCCGCTACAGGCAACTTCTCTGACGGCAAGTGTGCCGTCCAGAACGAGGAAGGCAAGTGGGGATACATCGATAGCGAAGGCAAAATCGCGATCTCTTACCAATTTGACGAAGCTGAAAAGTTTGCAAATGGCCAGGCAGCGGTGGAATTTGACGGCAAGGCAGGTGCAATCGACGAGGCAGGCAAGTACGTGATCAACCCACAGTTTGATGGCATCACAGAAGATGGTGACCTCTACCTTATCGAGCAAGGTGACAAATATGGCTGGGCGACCCGCGAAGGACAGATCGTCATCAACCCACAGTTTGGTGCAGCCTTCACCTTTAACGGAGGCGATATCGCTCCAGTACAAGTAGGCGAAACCTGGGGATACGTGGACAAAGAAGGAAAAATCGTGATCAACCCTCAATTTAAAGTGGCCCTTCCCTTTATAAGTGGCGTGGCTGCAGTCCTAAGTGGTGAAAAAGTTGGATTTATTGATGCCGAAGGCAAGTACCTTGTCAATCCTCAGTACGACGGCATTTCCGAAGATATGCTCAACTACATCATCGATGGCAGCTCTACCTACGAAAGCGTAGATACCGACTTCTTCAACATCGCACCCATAGTGGCGCGCATCAACCTCAACTCTCCAGAAGGATTGACTCTTGCGAGCACCGTAGGAGATGTAGTCACCAAACTGAAACTTACCAAAGAGGTATTTAGCGAGTACACGACCCAGCATACCGTTCTTGAGAATGTAAGCATTACCAACGATGCCTCCTTAAGCTTCTCGGTATGGGCTAGTTCACACAATGAAGTTCCTGATGGATGGTATACCGTCTCTGTATTCAATTCCGCTGCTCCAGTTCAGGGCTATGTATACACCTTCAGCCTGTCTGGCAGAGGTGCTGACAAAGCAGAAAATGTCGTGGCAGCCATCGAAAAAACAATCACTGGCATGAAGAAGGATGAAATCGAGTCTGCAGAAGAGGGATACATTGTCTATAAAAATGCAACTCAAAATGTATACTTACAGACAAATGGTACCCAAGTAATTGTCACGATCTTGAAAGCAGATCAGGTGGAAACCGGTGATTAAAACCAGACCTTTCCAAAAAAAATAGCCGTTCATTTTTCGGCATTACTTCCCCTAAATCTAGCATTTAGGGGAAGTTTTTTTTTCTACACCTCCGCTTTAAATGGGATGATCTCCAATTCCTTAACAAACAAATCTTTTTTTGCTTAGTTAGCAATACAAACCAGTCTTAACCCCTATGAAAACAAGCTTTGCACTTATCCTTTTCCTAGTGCTGTTTAGTCAACTTCCAGCTACCGCGCAGGATTTGGAGAAGATGAACAAAAATGAATTGCGGGACTACTCCATCCTACTCCTAGGAAAAATAGACTCCCTCAACACACAAATCATCTCCCTTCAAGCTACAGGAAAGCAACTCGCTACATCCTTGGCCAGCTCAGAGCAGAAAAATGCAAGCAACCTCACTGAGCTCCAGAAATTGAGTGCCCTAATCGTGAAAACGCAGCAGGAACTTGAGCGTGTTCAAACTGAAAAAAATGCGATCATCACCAGCCTCAATGCGAATGTACTGCTGTTGAAGGATTCCATTTCGACCTTGCAGCAATCCTTCCTTAGCGCGGGGAGCGGTACCCCAAACGATCCCAATGACTTTTTAAATTCCTACTTTTTCAAGCCCTTCCCACTTGAAAACAATTCTTTCTTCCTGGTGCTGAGCAAGGTGATTTTCAGTCATTCCAACAGCGACGACGAATATTACACCCAGCAAGGTGAAATTGAATCGCTTCCAGAGATTTTGCCTGCAGAAGCATTTACCTACTGGGGAGTGAAGCCTAAGGTGAAAATTACCGATGGCACAGAATTCAACGACTTTGTGGTAGCTCAACCCTTGGCCTACTACAATGCCCGCCTTCCCAAAATTCAGATCTACAAAAACAAACTCCTCACCATTGTCAATAAGGATGGAGAGGAAGAGTCTTTTCTGTTTACAGCAACTGCCTCGGATGAAGACGGTGCCAACAACCAGCGTTCGGCATTTCAGTTCAACCTAGTCAGCGAAGACGCCAACACTGGCGATGATTACGAGAAACCAAAAAACTTAACCTGGAAATTTTTTGCAATTGAAAACGAGGTGTATTTGGCCCTGAATTACGGACAGCTTTCGCGAATCAATTCAGAGCTCCAAGAGTCAGGCAGCATTGAGGCCTATTCCGAATATTACGAACGCGAGGTCATGGCCATGAACTTCGATAGCCAATACCGACAAACCACCACAGGAGATGGGGTCTATTTTTCAAGAAAAAAGGACGCCTTCATGAAAGAGTCCTTGTATGTAAATCCCAATGGCATGATCTTCTTGTTTAAATTGAAGTAAAAATTTCTTTCCCAATTAGAAATGCCTAGGGCTCCGAACCCTGGGCATTTTTTTTGTGAACCATGTGGTGAATAGATTCTTAAAGAAAAATTGATTGGATTGCGCTCCTCCGGAGCTAAGAGGTTATTTTATGGCTCTAATTCTATTATCATGATCCCCCTCTGGAGCATTTTGCTCCGGAGGAGCATCATGTTAATAGTGATAAAGGCCCTTGATTAGATTATTCGCTCCAGAGGAGCGATAGGTTAATAGAAGAAATCGTTAGTTCGGAAAGCTTGCTCCGGAGGAGCCTGCCCCTCTTAATTGCGGGGTAATATGCAAATAGTAACCCGTCCTAAACTAGATTTCCCCTAATCCTTCCTCAATAAAAAAAGAAGAAGAAAAAGAGGGCCGCATTCGTGATTCGAACTCCTTCATAGTAGCCAATGGTCCTCCGAGAACCATCCATCACACGGCCGTCTTCAATGTAGCCAATCGTCCGGCGAGACTGATCCATCACCCGACCATTTTCGATATAGCCTACTGTAGATCTCGATCCATTCATCACCCGGCCATCTTCGACATAGCCAATCGTACTCCTCGATCCATTCATCACTCGACCACCATCCAAGTAGCCAATCGTCGATCGAGAGCCATTGGTCACCCGATCCCCTTCGATGTAGCCCACCGTACTACGGCTGCCATCCATCAGGCGTTGTGCAAGACTTGGCGTAGCCCCAAGAGCCAAATAAAGTAGGGAAATTAGTATAAAGATTCGCATAGCAAGTAGATAGGAAGAAGTGCTGAAAGGATCCTTTTTTAGTAAAACCAAGTTAAGGCGAAATCCGATACAAAATAATCCGCTTATCCGCCTCCGACTTGGTTCGGGAAATCAATTCTTTCCCGTGCTGGCCTTGGAAATACTGGTTGACCGCCTTGATGTACCTGGATCTCCTCACCCGCCTGTAGTCCAAGCTCTCTAGCGCAGCCGTCCCAAACAAGTCGTCCAACTGATGTACATCTACCAGTGACTGCGGATGAGCTAAGAGCCTGGCGACCATTCGGGCAATATCTTCTTCTCCATCCACAGTCCCCTGCTCCTCAGCAGTAGGTTCCGATTCAGTGGTGTCAGATGTTTTTGAAACTCGGTTTTTCTTCCACCAAAGGCCTCCAACTACTGCCATCAAGAGCAAAAGACCAGCAAGAAGGTAAAAAGACCAATCCTCTAACACAAGGGACGAGGTCTGCTTGGTATAGCGAATGTCTCCTACTTTGGTGAATTTTTCCAGAGGAGCTGGTGGATGTAAAAGAAAAGTGGGATCTCCATATCTGTCAAAAAACACCACATTGTTTTCCAAGGCAACAGCCACCGAGAAAGACTTAAACTTCCCGAAGTCGTTGTCTTTGGCAAAATACAAGGTGTTTTCTTTTTTGTGCAGCAGCAGCAGCCCAAGATGGGCATCGAGTTGATACAATTGAACTCCATAATCTTTCAAATCATAAGCAGGCATAATCCATGAACTTAGATTTTTTTGAACTGGAAAATCCAACTGTATGGAACTCCAGGCTTTGCTAGTAAAGTCAAATACATACCCGTTTTTATCCGGATAAAAGACATTGGAAGGCTGGTGGATATTTTCCCCCAAAATAGAAATGACTCGGTCCCCATCTACAAAGATTCCCACGCCCCCGTAGTTCATGGGAGGGGAAGAGACCGGAACAAACTCCCAATAGCCAGTTTCAAAATCAAACTCGAGTAATTCGCTGTGCGCTCGCCAAAATCCATAGCGCCCCATGGAATACAATTTTCCCTCCCGCACAAAAAAATGCGCATGACAGTTGAACCCCGAGCCCGAGCCCTTGTATAGGTTGTCCCAACTTTCACCCGTCCATTTCAAAACCTCAAACCTGCAGGGTATGACCGCTATTAGTTGCTCCTTGAAATAAAATAAGGTAATCGGATCATCGGAAGTGAGGTAAGGCGATGCGAGCAGGGACTCTACCATCACCTGGGTGATGCCTTGAGGAAGTGTTTCCCAAGCATAGCGATCGAATGATTCCTTAGGGTTAATTTTTATCCAATCAAAAGGTGCGTATGCCTGCTTATCCGATTGAGCAGGAAGATTTAGGGAAGTGAAAAATAGAACAACAAAAAGAATAGCTGCTTTCATGGTAAACTATTTTTTCCTTTCTGGAGAAAACCACTGCAGAAATAGGAATAAAACATTAGCTAAATGTAGTATAAACTAGAAAAAATTCAATTCACAACTTGGTATAAAAGAATTTGCTACTAAAAAAATCCCCTCTACAGTAAAAAAACCGCAGAGGGGATCCATTTTTATTTGGGGAAAATGCTTGGCAGCTATCCTTGGCTTACTTCAAGCCTCCAATCATGTCTTCGGGCTTTACCCACTCGTCAAACTGGGCAGAAGTCACCAAGCCCAAGGCCATGGCTGCTTCCCGCAAGCTCGTTCCTTCCTTATGCGCCTTTTTGGCGATAGCCGCTGCATTTTCATAGCCAATGTAGGGATTGAGTGCCGTGACCAGCATCAGGGAGTTTTCCAAGTGGCGCTGAATCATCTGTGTATTCGGTTCTATTCCCACCGCACAATTAACATCAAAGGAAACGCAAGCATCCCCTATCAATCGAGCTGACTGCAGGAAGTTGGCTGCTATCAGTGGTTTGAACACGTTCAATTCAAAATGTCCATTCGAGCCCCCAATGGTGATCGCTACGTCATTTCCCATTACCTGTGCAGCCACCATGGTCATGGCCTCCACCTGAGTTGGGTTAACCTTGCCCGGCATGATGGAAGAGCCAGGCTCGTTTTCTGGAATGAATATCTCGCCAATCCCCGAGCGTGGTCCGGAGGAAAGCATGCGGATATCATTCGCAATTTTCATCAAGGATACAGCCACTTGCTTCAATGCTCCGTGGGTTTCGACCATGGCATCGTGCGCGGCCAAGGCCTCAAATTTGTTGGGAGCCGTCACAAAGGGCTGCCCCGAAAGGCTTGCAATTTTTTTCGCCACCAACTCGGAATAGCCCTGCGGGGTATTTAGTCCTGTACCTACCGCGGTCCCGCCCAAGGCAAGTTCCGACAGGTGTGTAAGGGTATTGTTGAGCGCTCGGAGCCCATGGTCCAACTGCGCCACATAGCCGCTAAATTCCTGACCTAGGGTGAGCGGAGTGGCATCCATAAAGTGCGTTCGGCCGATTTTTACCACCTTCTTGAAGGCTTCTGCCTTGGCAGCAAGCGTATCGCGCAGCTGCTTCACTCCAGGAATGGTCGTTTCCGCCACCATCTTGTAGGCGGCAACGTGCATGGCCGTAGGGTAGGTATCGTTGGAGGACTGAGACTTGTTTACATCGTCGTTGGGGTGGATTTTCTTCTTAGCATCTTCCAAGGAGCCGCCCAAAAGTACATGCGCACGGTAGGCAATCACCTCATTCGCATTCATGTTGGACTGGGTGCCCGAACCTGTCTGCCAGATCACCAAGGGAAACTGGCTGTCGTGCTGGCCTGTAAGAATCTCGTCACAAACCTGGGCAATAATGTCTGCCTTGTCCTGCTCCAATACGCCCAACTCGGCATTGGTCAGCGCTGCAGCTTTCTTCAATATGGCAAAGGCATGGATGATCTCCAGGGGCATGCGGTTTTTCTCGCCGCCAATCTTAAAATTATTGATCGAACGCTGCGTCTGCGCTCCCCAGTAGGCCGAAGCTGGAACCTCCACAGGTCCCATGGTGTCTTTTTCTATACGGATGGACATGGTAGTCGAAATAAAAGGGTGAAGATTAGGCCACAAAGGTACATCCAAAGTCCCTTTCTGCCTACAGCTTGTGGGAGGATTCCACGTTGCTCGGAGGAAAATTGATGACTTCTTGAAAAAGTTTTTTGCTAGGTACCAGCTGCCGATGGAAGAAGAACACCGCCAAAGCATAATTGATGCCCATCAGGGAAAGGCAAACTCCACCTTGAAGCAGCTGCTGGGATACCGAAAAGAAAAAAAGTGAAAAGGCCAGCAATATCCCCGTCCAAAACCATAGAAAAAATCGAGTTGTGGAAAAGAGCTGGTAGCGGACATAAAGAATGCTTCCTCTAGGTGTTGCCTCCACCTTCCCTAGGAGGAGCGGAAGAAAGTTGTCCCCTTTTTCAATCACTCGAGAAAGGCGAAACCCTTCTTCTCCCACAAGTCCATTAAAAAGGGGGCGGATTTCTGGCAGCCCTTCTGTCCGAGTTCCTCGTGTGACCGCCGCCAAGCGATCCAAGAGCTCCTCCTTAGACAAGGCGCTGACGAGGGTTTCACGACCAAAAGGCAGAAAATTCATTCCTCAACGAACCGCGATGCAGGAGATTTCTACCTGTACATTTTTGGGGAGCTTGCTAACTTCCACTGTCTCTCGTGCAGGGGGGTTGGCCTTAAAATAGTGCCCATAGGCCTCGTTGATAGTTCCAAACTGGCCCATGTCTCGAATGAAGATCGTGCACTTCACCACCTGCTCAAAGCCAAAGCCCGCAGCACGGAGGACCGCCTCCATATTTTTCATGACCGCATGGGTCTCCTCGGTGATGTTTTCATTGATGAGTTCTCCCGTCTCAGGATCCAAGGCAATTTGCCCGGACACATAGAGGGTATCGCCTGCAAGTACCGCTTGCGAGTACGGCCCGATCGGCGCCGGGGCTTCATGGGTAAGGATTACGTGTTTAGTCATTGTATTTTATTTTAGGAAGTATCAAGTAGCAAGTATCAAGTAGCAAGTAATTGTACGAAGTACCAAGTACAATGTACCAAGATTCTTACCGATTAGAATTTCGTTATTAATTCGAATCCGCATGTCGAAATTCTTCAATCGGCGTTCAATATTCGACATTAGTTTTTAGTCCGTACTTGGTACTTGGTACCTGGTACAATAATCTGTACAATGTACTTGATACTTACTACTTGCTACTTCCTACTTTCTTCGCTTC
>CANHCD010000009.1 GCA_947458795.1 Cyclobacteriaceae bacterium
CTTGGGTTCTCGCCTTACGTATTCCGATTGGCTTCTTGATTTTTTATCAGAAAAAATTGATTTGGGTGCAAGCAGGGCAGCTTTTTCGGATTTCAACGGTACAGTGGAGCATGAATTAGGTGCAAAGGACAAACTTCGGTTATCGGGTTATTTTAGCAAAGATTCCTTCCAATTTGACCCAGATACGGTTTATAGCTACTCCAACCAGAATTATGCCCTCTCCTGGACGCATTACTTCAACGATGCGCTAGAGGCTACATTCTCAGTAGGTCAGGATGCCTATGATTTTGAGGTCGAGGGGGAAGACAATCCGCTAAATGCTTACCAATACCGATTCGACATCCGTCAGCAATTTGTAAAAGCGCAATTCCGTCAGGAGCTGGGAGATCGACACCTGCTCAACTATGGGGTGCATGGGATCCGCTACCAGCTCAACCCGGGGGAAATCGTACCTTTTGGGCAAGAGAGCGGTGTGATTCAAGATCAAGTGGCTCCTGAAACGGCTATGGACTGGTCCCTCTACCTAGGGGATGAATTTGAAATCAACGATCAATGGGCCCTCAGTGGTGGATTACGATACAATTTTTACACCTTTCTTGGACCGCAAACCATTCCTACCTATGCAGTAGGGGAGCCCTATCTGAATGAAAACATTACCGGCGAAGCTCGCTTTCAGTCCGGTGATCCAGTTCAAACCTATCATGGTCCTGAATTTCGTTTTTCTGCACGCTATGCCCTGTCCAACCAATCTTCCTTAAAGGCAGGGGTCAACTCGATGCGGCAAAATATTCACTTGCTCAGCAATTCATCCGTGATTACGCCAACGGATACTTGGAAGCTGAGTGATTCCTTCTTGAAGCCCCAGCTAGGTATTCAATATGCCTTGGGTTACTTCAAAAATATGAACCAAGGTGCTTTTGAGTTTTCTGCTGAATTGTACTATCGATCTATGCAAAACTTGCTGGACTACCGATCTGGTGCAAGCATTGTATTGAACGACCGGATTGAGCAAGAGGTGCTAGTCACTCAAGGAAAAGCCTACGGCATGGAGCTTTATCTCAAAAAATCAACGGGAAAGCTTAATGGATCACTTGCCTATACCTATAGCCGCTCGCTGATGCAGACAGATCCTTCGGAGCAAAAAGAGCAGATCAACCGATCTGAATGGTATCCTAGTAATTTTGATCAGCCTCATAATGCCAATTTTGTAGGTAATCTAGAGCTCAGCAAACGGATTAATGTAACCTTGGCAGGAAAATACAGTACAGGAAGACCTGTTACCCTGCCGATTGCAAAGTTTAACTATGGGGGTTCGGAGCGGGTCTATTTCTCTGACCGCAACTCCTTTAGAGTCCCCGATTATTTCCGCATGGATCTTTCTGTTAACCTAGAGGGGAATCACAAAGTAGCCAAACTGGCGCATGCCTCTTGGTCCTTTGGGGTGTACAACCTGTTTGGTAGGGATAATGCCTATTCGATCTATTTTGTTCCAGAAGGAGGCAAATTGAAAGGCTATCAGCTTGCGATTTTTGCGGAGCCAATTCCATTTATCACCTATAACTTTAGATTTTGATGCGTAAAGCCATAGGTCTTTTTGTGCTACTTCTCGCAACGCTTCTAGGGTGTAGGACACCCTATGAACCAGAAGTACCTGAGACAGAATTGAGGGTGCTCGTGGTGGAGGGTTATTTGGATACGGAGGGTTTAAAAAGTGAGTTAAAACTAAGCCGCACTGCTCCACTGGGTGCTGCATCAGCATTTATTCCAGAGCTCCGCGCCAAGGTAGTGCTCAAAAGTGCTGGAGGACAAGTTTTCCCACTCCAAGAAGCGGGTTTAGGAACTTACATCTTCGAAAAAAACATCGATGAAAAGCTAAGTTATGTGCTAGAAATCGAGCTTAGTTCAGGAGAAAGGTATGTTTCTGGAGGCCTTCAGCCTATCGTGACCCCTCCAATTATTGATGCGGGATTTAAGCGGGATGAGGAAGGGGTAGAGGTATTTGTATCCACCCAAGGAAATGCCAATGCAGATGATTTTTTGTGGACTTTTGAAGAAACTTGGATCTTCCGACCTAGAATCCGTACGGCCTACATCTATGTTCCAGATCTAAAAAATGTACGGGATCGCAAGGATGCAGAACAAACCTCCCTTTGCTTCAAGACGGAGCCTAGTCCTGGGATACTTTTGGAGACTAGCTCTCGATTTAAGGATCAGGTTGTCTTCCAAAAAACCATTACCGAGATTCCTACCGGTAATGAGCGGATTATGGAGCGCTACAGTATTCTTATTTCGCAAAAAGGCCTTGCTTCCAAGGACGTTCCTTTCTGGGAAATTTTAAAGAAAAACACAGAGGACATCGGTTCGATCTTTAGTCCACTTCCTTCCTTGATAGGAGGGAATATTCAGAGTTTGGATGCAGCCAAAAGCCCTGTGATCGGGCAGGTCAGCCTAGGAGTGATCCGCCAAAAACGGATCTATATCAATCAAGTGGAGGTGAGTCCATGGAATTACCTAGATCCAAAGTTTAATGATTGTGCAATCGGTGAAGAGGCTGTTTTGGCCAAGGATTACCAAGCAATCTTTGGTAATGGAGCAGTGGTGCCCACAAGACCACTGATGGTAGGAACTACGATAATTGGCTATTATCCTTCCTCAAGAAGATGTACCGATTGTAGCTTGTATGCATCTAAACTTAAGCCCACGTTTTGGATAGACTAATGTCATGCAACTACTGAAGATATTCTTTAAATCACCAACCAGCCTTAATGCCCTCATTTGTGGGTTGCTGTTTTTTCTTGGGTTCGTAGGTACAAGCTTAGGGCAATCAGCAAATGTTTCGAAAGAGCAAGTTTTTTTCCATACGCCGAAGACGCTCTATTTTTCGGGTGAGAAAATCTGGTTTGAAGCCAAGGTTAGTTTGGGGGAGCAAGCCACTTCTTCACAGGTGTTGTACGCCGAATTGGTGGATCGCAATTCCAACTCAATCACCCATGTCAAAGTGCCGCTTCAGGATGGAAATGCACTGAATTATATTCCAGTTTCAGATCAAATACCTTCCGACCAGTATTTACTGCGTGTTTATACCCGTATCAGCCCCTATTTGGATTTGAATCAAGGAATCGCACAGCAGCTGGTGACGATCATCAATCCGAAAATTCCGCCCAAAGAACTTAAGTCCTCCAATCGCCAAACCTCCCAATCTTCCAAATCCTACGCAAAAGGGAGTATTGTTAATTTTGGTTCTTCAAGCACTACTGAAGGACAGGTACTGGCTTCGGGAATTTCCATTGCTAATCCATTTTTAGTGGAAGAACAAAAGCAGTTGCCTGCTGCCGAAGTGTATGGTGATTTAACCCCTCAGCCTCTGCTTCCCGAGCTTTTCGGACATCTAGTTCAAGCGAAAGTAGCTTCTTTAGACACTGCGCTTACTTATTTCCTTTCCCTTCATGGAGCAAAAAGTGCGCTGTTTACAGATCATGTGGACGAGCGGGGTGTGCTTGTTTTTGATGCTGGAGGCTTACGGCATTGGGATCGACTGATCCTGCAACTTGAAAATGGAGAAGAGATGCCTGGCTTGGAAATGGTTTCCCCATTAATCAAAACGAGCTTCCGAGCGAATTTCAGTTTCCCTGAACTATCCTTGTCGCAAGAAGATCTTGCCTACCTTCAATCTCTTCTCAAAGCAGCGGTAGTTCAGCAGGAGTATTTGGAAGTGTCTGACCAGGACTCTTTGGAAGTAGTCACTGGCTTTGTTGAAGATTACAGCTTCAACTTGGACGACTACACTCGGTTTGAAGATGTGGAAACGGTGTTAAAAGAATATGTTCCTAGCGTTGCGGTGCGCCTAAAGGACAAAAAGAAAACTTTTCGACTGTTGAATGAAGCGGATAAGGGTGTTTTTGAGACCAATCCCTTGATTCTAATCGATGCGATGCCCGTATTTGATTCGGATCTTTTGGCATCCTTTAATCCAAAATTTCTTCAGCGACTAGAGGTGCTCAACCGTGAGTTTTACCTGAATGATCGCATCTATCCTGGCGTACTTAGTTTTTCGAGTTATGCCAATAATTTTGGTTTATTCCCATTAGCTCCTGCGGCACGGTTTTTTGATTACCCGGGGATTCAACCCTCGGTGATCATCAATCGAGACCAGTTTGTGCAGCCTTCTACTACCTCTCGAATTCCAGATTGGCGAACGGTGCTGAATTGGCAAACAAATGGGAAGGAAGTGCGGGTCAATCTTCCGAGCCTGGAGGGGATTTTTGTGCACTGGGAGCAGGTGAATGTAGGTGGTAAGCTGAGTATTCGCCGAACATTTTTTGAGGTGAAGGACTGATTTAGTCTAACTCAAAATGCCTTCTTAAAAAATAGGCTGACTAGTCTGGGATTAGGTATTCCAAGAGCGTTTTCCCGTAGCGTGTACGAATTAGGTATTGCCCTTGACTAGGGAGGTGGCTCAATTGGATCTCACCAGAACTTTGAAGTGGGGAGCTGATTAATAGATTTCCTTCTAGGTCATACAGGTATCCCAACCCCTGCTCTAGGTCGGTGACTGCAATAATTTTCCGTGAATCACCAAAATCAAAATAACCAATCCAGGCTTTACCTCCAGCCAAGGGGAGGCTCATCAGGAGAACTTGTTGACTATCAAAAAGTTGTATTTTATTGAATTGTTCCAGGGCAAGAATTGAAGAATTACCCTTTTGATCACTCAGGCTTCTAAACTTATCGTCTCGATTTGATTTTTGGGCTTGGGTTTTCTTGAGGATTTCACCAGAAAAGGAAATATCAAGGATTTCCCCACCAGAGGTGACGGCTTGAAGTATTGGGGTGCCTGTCTTATTAACTAAAAGAGGGCTAACAATTCCGTCTGGGAGCTTGACTGGGGACCCGCTTCGAGATTCGCCTTTACGGCTGAAGAAATGCAAATCACCAGAGATGCCTAGCACTACCATAAAATCCCCTTTTCCAGGTATGCGTGCATGAAAAGGAGTGCCATTGGTAGGTTCCCCTAGAGGCAATGGGTCCCAGTTTTCCAACCCCTTGCCCATTTTGTCCAGCAACCATAAATTCCCCTTTTCAGTTGCTATAAAGAAGCGGTAATCTAGCGTTTGGTCATAGTCAAGCACGCTGAGATGGGTGATTTTTTCTCCAGGTAGTGCCTTAGGGAATCCAGGCAAAGGATCTCCTAGACGGTCTATTGCATAGATCTGATCCGCTGTGGCAAGCACGAGCTGTAATTTGCCATTTTTGAAATAATCTATTTGGTAGGGTTCGGATAGGATAGGGCCAGTTAATCCTTGGTTGTATACTTGTTCGCCAGCTGAATTGATGACATACAAGACATTATTTTGGTCTTGAACTACAAGGTCTTCCGTATTATCATTGAAATTTTTGATTGCTTTAGGGCCGAAAATTAGATTTTCGGGAAGCGCTACCTCTTTGCCAGATGCCAACTCAAAAGTTTTGTTGACATCGACTAGAGGGACAGCCTCACTAGTATAGCCTAGGGTGAGTGTTGCCTCCTTACCTTTTGAATTTTGGTGGATTCGCAATCCCAAGCTAGTGAATGCCTTCAACTCCGTTTCGTATTTCTGGATAAATGTGCTCCAGCTAGGGTTGGTAGTTTGAACCCAACTTGGCCAGATTTTTTGGAGGAGGAAAGTTTTGCTGTAGCCAGCAGCCGGTGATAAGCGGGGTTTAGTTTCGCTCTCCTTTTTTGCCCAGGTATTTCCTTGGTTGTAGTCGTCCAACAAGCCCCTCATGCCATTGGCAGAGTTGCTCATCAGTAGAATCTGTCCCACTTGGCTGACAAAGGTTTGTTTAAATCCAACAAATCGCCCATTGAATAGGTGAGCAGGGAAATCCTCTTCAGGGAAAAATAAAATTTCCTTTTGTAAGTAGTATTCTGTGGGATCAAATTCAGTGGTGTCTCGGTATTCCTTGAGGATTTTCCAGGCTTGTTCTGGATTCTCCAACTTTACTAGAAGGGCACTGTTTTTTTGAGTTGCAGACAGGGGTCCCATTTCAATTAAATACTGTTCACCACTGAGTAAATCCAAAAATCCTCGATCGATTAATCGAGTTTGGACTTCCCCGATGACGGTAGATTTGGGAACAAAGGAGCGGTTTTGAAGTTTCTGAGCTTCGTAATTGTCCTTCAAGTTGACCTGGGTGATGGCCTGTGTACGCGTGGAAATCAAGCTTTCAAATCCTGCAAGCTCAGCTTGAACAGAGGGTAAAAAATCTACTTCGGGTAGTCCTTGGATTGGGCCCTTAAAAACGAGTTGTTTGTTTTCAAAGGTTAACGTCAGGGCAAGTAAGAAATCCGTGGTCTGCAACTCTTGAAGTGCTGCCGAGGATTTGTCTGCAATGACCCCACTAACTAGCTTGGACAGTCCTTTTGAGGAAAGAATTAGCCTACCCAAGCCTTCTGTATTGGGTAAGTTGTCTCCAAGCTTCGTGGAAATCGGGTTTGCATCCTCACTGAGGTAAAATCGAATTGCCTCTTCAATGACAAAAGAGGAGGAAGAAATAAGTAGCACATTATTGAGGACAGTACTAGACCATTGGATGCTATTGTTTGCGTCCAATACATCATAAATCTCTTGCTCGCTGTATTTCCGTGTTTGAAATCGAGTAGTCTTAGGTGCCTTAGATTTCAGTTTATCCAAAAGTTCCGAAGGGGAATTGGAATCGAAATTCAGGGTATACAACAGGCTGAATTTGTCTGTGCCTACCGCGTGATAGCTTACAGTCACCTGTTTGTTTCGGAGGGTTTTGGTCACAAAACCTGCTTCGCCCACAAGGCTATCTAAGGAGTTTAACTGGCTGGATAAGGATTGAAAAGCTGGAAATCTCGAAAGTGCAGTCCATATGGGTTGTTTTCGAAGCTCCGACCATGCTAAATCGGCTTGTTGAGTTTCGAATAAGAACACAGCATCACTCGATATCAGTTCAAGGCTATTGATGGTTCTGGACTGAATAAATCGTTGATACACTTCATAGCCTCCCCAGCTAACGAGGGATAGCACTAAAATGACCAACAAACTTTTCCAGATTTTCAAGTTGCAGTATCGAGTAGAAGTAAATGGAGTAAAAAAAGACCTAAGACACTTTACGCTGTGTAAAGTGCCTTAGGCCATTGATCCGACAAGGATCAGATTAGTTGCTCAAGCGATCCAAAACTTGCATCACTTCTTTCACGTGACCTCTAGAGGTTTCTAGCAATTGCTTTTCTTCAGCATTCAGATCCAGTTCGATTACTTTTTCGATGCCGTTTTTGCCTAGGATAACAGGGACGCCAAGGTAGCAGTCATCGATGCCATATTCTCCGTCCAGCTTGATGCATACTGGGAATACTCTTCTTTGGTTTTTCAAGATGGCTTCTACCATTTGTGCGGCAGCAGCTCCTGGAGCATACCAGGCAGAGGTGCCCATTAGCTTTACCAACTCGCCGCCACCAAATTTGGTGCGCTCGATGATGGCATCTAGCTTGTCTTTGGCGACAAGTTCAGTAACAGGGATACCAGCCACAGTGGTGTAGCGCGGTAGAGGAACCATGGTGTCGCCATGTCCGCCCATTAAAATCGCCTGAATTTCTTTTCCAGAGACATTCAATTCTTCAGCCAGGAAGGCACGGTAGCGGGCAGTATCCAAGATTCCAGCCATGCCCATCACTTTATTTCTTGAAAATCCAGAAGTTAAATGCGCTTGGTAAGTCATCACATCCAAAGGATTGGAAACTACAATGATGATGGCGTTTGGAGAATGTTTCGCTACATTTTCAGTCACAGACTTCACGATTCCAGCATTGGTTTCGATCAAGTCATCGCGGGTCATCCCTGGTTTTCTTGGAAGTCCTGAGGTGATGACTACTACATCCGAATTTGCGGTTTTGCTGTAATCATTTGTGCTGCCAACAGTACGACTGTCGTATTGATTGATGGGTGCTTTTTGCCAAATGTCAAGTGCCTTGCCTTCAGCAATGCCCTCTTTGATATCCACTAATACGATTTCTTCAGCTACCTCGCGGTATGCCAATACATCAGCACAGGTGGCACCTACGTTTCCTGCCCCAACAACGGTTACTTTGCTCATGGTTTTATATTTTTTGGTTTGATTGCCTAAAATTCGACCCTAAGTTAATAAGGGATATTTAGGAATTGAAACCGCTACTGGATTAAGTTCGTTGCGAAGGCACTGTTTTTTTAATGCGCGTCGTGTATTTTTTTTATGCTTCGCTATTCAAACATTTGCCGTAGGCTAAAGAATCCAAAAGACTCGCGGTAGGACCTGAAAAGTCGTTGGTTGTTGGCGTTGTAAAATTCAGCCAAGGAGGACATCATTTTTGCCTTGATTTTGGGATTGTTTTCAAAAATCTCCAGTAAGGCAAACTGTGGGATCACCAGTAATTCTGCTTCATCCGAGCTCACCAGGGCGGTGTAAGTTCTTTTTGAGTTTTCCAAAAGAGAATTTTCACCGAAGGCATCTCCACGCTTGAGTTGCATGATGGTTTCAAAATTCTCACTGAGGTCGATGGTCAGATCTACCTGGCCTTTTCGAATGAGGTAGAGGGCTTGGCTTGGGTCCTTGCTAAAAAAAACCACTTCATCACGGACATATTTCCGCTCGTGCATCGTGGGTAAAAAACGAGCGAGTTCCTGCTGCTTGAGCAGCTCGAAAAATTTGATGCCTTGCAGGAAATCAAACATCCGCAGTTCTTGGGGCTCATAGGTTTTGGAAAAAGGATTTCTCATGGCTTAGCGTTTTTGGATGTGCAAGCATTTTTGGCTGTCTGGGCTCACTTTTGCCCAATCCGCAATCCGCATGCCGACTACCCAGGCTATTTTATTTCCTGAAACTAGGACTTTTACCTCTTTTTTTAAGGCAAAGGGCACTTTATTATCAATCAGGAAGTCCGAAATTTTCTTTTCGGTTTGCATTCCTAGTGGATTAAACCGGTCTCCTTCCTGCCAGCTCCGGAGTTGAAGCGGAAATTCCAAACAGTCCAAATCGAATACAGCATTTGCTGGATTTCGATCAATTCCTCCTTGAGGAATACCCCAAGTCAGTTGGTATCCTCCTCCCGGAAGTTCAAAAGAAGGAGTTCCAAAAGGAAGTTTAAGCTCAGGAAATGCCACAGGGATGGGATATAGTAAGAGCTCTTCTCGGTCTAGACTGAGTTCATGCGTTGTGCTACGCAACAATTTGCCAGGCTGGATGGCTTCTAAGCTTTTTGAAAGAGTTAACGCTTGATCTGAATTGAACCCGTAAGGCCTCAACCAAAAATAAAGCAAGGAGGCAAGTCCTGGCATGTTGTTCAAAGATTTGTAGGCAAGAAAGCTGATTCCCTGCTGCTCACGAACATGTGCTGTCTTCCAGAGTTCAAACAGTCCTGAAAACGCCATGCCAGTATCTTTTAACCGCTCAAAGCTCTGCAAGAGATTCTGCCGTGTATCGGGTTCCAGATTGTAAATGGCAGGTAGTCCACTATGCCGCAGCTTATTTCTTTTGTAGTCTTGGGTAGCATTGGATCGATCTTCTCGCCAAGGTTGTTTGACCTCCTTCATGTAGGACTCAAGTTGTGCTCTAGAAAAAGGTAGCAGTGGACGAATCAGCCAGCCGCGACGGGCGCTCATGCCATACAGTCCTTCGATGCCTGTGCCTCTTACCAGGTTGAGAAAAATAGTCTCTAGCTGATCATCCTGGTGATGGGCAAGGATGATGCCTTCTAAATTTTTCTGATTCCGAATCGCTTCAAAAAACTGGTAGCGAATTTCTCGGGCGGCCATTTGTATGGAAATGCCTTTTTTTTCTGCCCATTCAACCGTATTGGCCTGCTGAATGTGAATGGGTAAAGAACATTCCTGAGCCCAGTTTTTCACAAATTCTTCGTCTCCATCGCTTTCTGTGCCGCGCAAGCCAAAATTGACATGAGCAAGTTCTAGTTGAATCCCCGCTGCGTGAAGTAGATGCGCCAGAGCCATGCTATCTAGTCCGCCACTACAAGCCAATAGGTAGCGTTTGTTGGGTTCAAAAAGTGTGCTTTGTTGGATATGCGAGATAAAGGCGTCGTACATTAATCAAAAATAGCTTTTTTAGCTAAATTTGCCTCCATTCCATCCCGTATGAAATCTCCTTTTTTCATTCTATTCCTTCTCTTGGTGCTTTGGATGCCCATAGCTGTCCATGCGCAGTCTTCTTCGCTCTTGGAGATTCGAAGCGCGGATCTACTCCAAGGAGCTAAAGGCTTTGAGCGATTGCTGGGAAACGTGAAAATGAAGCACCAAAATTCCCTTATTTCCTGTGACTCAGCTTATTTTTTTCGGGATGAAAATCGGGCGCAGCTTTTTGGGAGGGTGCAAATCAAGGATGAGGTGGATCCCATCACCACGACCAGCTCCTATGCCGAATACGACGGTGCAACCAAGGTGGCCAAGCTTCGGAGGAATGTGGTTTTCACCAATCAGAAGACCAAGCTGTATACCGAATACCTCGACTACAACCGGGAGTCCAATCTAGCCACTTATTTTGATGGGGGCAAGGTGGTGGATTCAGTGAATGTGCTGACGAGTGAGAAAGGAACTTATGAGATCAATTACGAGCGGATCAGTTTTCAACAGGATGTGATTTTGGTGAATCCAGATTACACGCTTAAAACGCAGGATCTAATCTACATGACCGTTCCTAAAACTGCCCAGACTCCTGGATTGACCAACATTGTTTCCAAGGAAGGATACCACTTGGATGCTCAAAAGGGTAGTTTTTACGACACACAACTCAAGCAGTTTAAGTTTTTTGAGGGCTTAGTGGAGACGGAAGATAGCCGAGTGAAGGCGGATGAATTGTTTTACGATGAGCCCAAAGCCTACTACGAGGGAAAAAAAGATGTGCGGGTGTTGAATAAGGAACGGAAGCTGGAGGTCTTTGGGGATGAGGGAAACTATTGGGAGACCAAAAAATATAGCCAGGTATACGGAAAGGCTTTGGTGCGAAAGTATTTTGAGTCAGATACGCTTTTTCTTACCGCTGATACTTTGATTTCACAGGATGCAGAAGCCGATTCAGCCAAATTTTTACTTGCCTTTCATCAAGTATACTTGGTTAAATCAGATCTTTCTGGAAAGGCAGATTCCTTGCTTTATGCCTTCGGGGACTCGGCCATCCATCTGTACAAGGACCCGATTTTATGGAATCGTTCAAGCCAAATAGCAGCAGACAGCATGGTATTTTACTTAAAGAATGAAACCTTAGACCGGGTGTTTATGAAGAACAAGGCCTTTGCGATTTTGACAGATACCCTGTTGAATTTCAACCAGATGAAAGGGAGAAAGATGACAGGGAATTTTAAAGATGGCCAGCTGAGTAATTTGTTTATCGAGGGAAATGGGGAGTCGCTCTACTATGCGCTCGAAGGTGATACCTTGACACAAGGAATCAATCGCATCCTAAGCTCAACCATTGGGCTAACCTTTGTAGATGGCCTGATCAAAAAATCAAATTTTGGAGTTCGCCCGGATGGGAAGTTTATCCCAGTTCAGGATATTGATGAAAAGATGAGCCGTCTAGAGGGCTTTAGGTGGAGGGTGGAGGAAAAGCCTTTGCGTGCTACAATTGATACCTGGCGAAAGGTGGTTGAAATTGATCCAACCCTTCGGAATTTTTTCAACGAGCCAGAGGTGAAGCTGACCATGCCTACCCAAGGGCAGCTACAAAAAGCCTTGCAAGAAAAACCCGTCAAGCAGACGGGTGGTGGCTAAGTGCCTATAAAAGGCTCATTTTTAAAACTTAACAACAATTAACCCGGTTTTTGGGAAAAAAATGTATCTTTTTAAATACATTTAACGTAGAATTTATCGAGTTTATTGTAAGGACATCACCCTTATTGAGTAACTATTTTCCATGAACACCCAATTGCTCAAATTGACCTTTGTATTGCTTCTTTTGTTCCCCATTTTTGCGGGAGCCCAGCAGGTACATGTCTTGAGTGAAGCGGTAGAATTTTCAGGTAAAATTGGTTCCTCTCAACGGAAAACAGTAATCCTTCACAACGAGTCGGCACAACCTAAAACATTCCTTTTACGAAACATTAAGGGGAGTATCGGATCTTCTCAAAAGATGCGTATTTGTCTAGGAGATCAGTGTTTTGATCCTAAAAAAGACTTGGCAAAGGTGATGTTAAAGCTTGCTCCAGGTGAGATTTATACCGATCTGTTTATAGAGTTTGAATTAGGCATCGCGGAGACCTTAGGTAGTTTCGATTTGGTGTTTGCAAATAGTGAAGCCTTGCGTGATTTTTTTGTAGTGGAGGCGAAATACTCCGTTTCAAGTGAGCCAAAAGCAGATTTTTCGCACAAAGATGTCAAGCTGGGGGATATTTATCCCAACCCTAGCAACCGGGTAGCGCAATTGGATTACACGGTCGTAAATCCAAAATCCAAAGCAAAAATCACAGTAACCAGTTTTATAGGCAATCCCATTGCAGAATATGAATTGGATCCTACGCGAAATAGTTTGGTTATTCATGTGGCGGACTTCCAGCCAGGGGTGTATTTCTACACCTTATTCGTTGACAATAAAAATGTGGTCACTAAGAAATTACAGGTGAAAAAGTAAGGCTTGCTGTCCTTTGTATTTCATTTGAAATCTTACAATTATCCCTTATATTTGCGGTCCTTTAACTAATCATGCGCCACTATTCGATCATCTTTGTATTCGTCTTGGTTCTCCTAGGAGCCTGTGGACCTTTTGCCAAGTTGGAAAAGAGTACCAACTGGGAGGAGTTGTACAATGGTGCCAACAAATACTACCAAGAAGGTGAGTACAACAAGGCCATCATCTTGTATGAAAAGGTACTTCCTGTGATTAAAGGGTCTGAAAAGGCTGAAATGGCGGAATACAACTATGCCAACTGCCATTTTAAAACGGACAGATACATCGAGTCGGCTGGATATTTTAATACCTTTTTCAAAACCTACAACCGAAGTTCACTGGCGGAAGAAGCATTATTTATGCATGCGTATTCCCTGTACTTAGATGCTCCAGACTACAATTTAGATCAACAGAGTAGCAAAGAAGCGGTTACGGCCATTCAGCAATTTGTAAGTAAGTTCCCAGCCTCTGCCAGCTATGAGCGGGCAATGGACATGTTGAAAGATTTGGAATCTCGTTTTGAAGAAAAAGCTTACAGCGAGGCAGAAATGTACTACCGATTGAAGGAAGGCTTGTTCCCAGGCGACTTTTACAGGGCTTGCATCATTAACTTTCAAAACTTTGCCAAAGACTTTCCGGAAAGCAAGCGCAATGAAGAGCTCGCCTACCGCTTGGTTGAAGTGGGGTATGCTTACGCTAAGAATAGTGCTTTTGACAAAAAAGAGGATCGCTTGAATGATGCCTTGAAGTTTGCAAACAATTTTTACCGAAGGTATGCAGCAAGTGGGTACTTGGGAGAGGTTAAAAAATTAGAGGAACAAACAAAAGAAGAGATTCAGGCGCATTCCAAGCAGAAAAAAGAAATTGCAGATAAGAAAGCTGCAGAAGAGGCGGCGGCTACAACTACCTCCTCAAATTAATTTAGTTACACGCATTTAAACACTTATTCATATGGCTGTTAATCCATCAATCATCACCAGAGACCTAGACAAAGTTGCCGATCAAACAGGCAATATCTATGAGTCGATCCACATTGTGGGTCAGCGTGCAAAGCAAATTTCTTCTACTTTGAAGGAAGAATTGAACAACAAGCTTTCAGAGTTTGCGTCTACCGTAGACAATTTGGAAGAAGTATTCGAAAACAAGGAGCAAATCGAAATCTCCAAGTTTTACGAGAGAATGCCTAAGCCAACCTCTTTAGCGATGGAAGAGTTCACAGAGGGGAAAATCCACCACAGATTTCCATCGCAAGAAGGAGCGGAGTAATTTCCAATGAATCTTAAGGGCAAGCGAATTTTAGTCGGTGTTACAGGCAGCATTGCCGCCTATAAAACAGCAATTTTAACGCGCTTGCTTATCAAATCTGGAGCAGAGGTACAGCTTGTAGCGACTACCTCTGCTCTTGATTTTATTACCCCCCTCACCTTAGCTACCCTCTCCAAACGATCGGTACTTTCTGCTTTTTTTGAAAAAAGCTCCGGTCAATGGCACAATCATGTGGAGCTAGGCCTATGGGCCGACTTATTTGTAGTTGCTCCTTTGAGCGCGAATACGCTAGCCAAATTTGCTCAAGGAGGCTGTGATAATCTACTGACTGCAACTTATCTCTCCTGCCGTTGTCCTGTGATGCTTGCGCCCGCCATGGACTTGGATATGTACCAACATCCATCCGTTCGAGCCAACTTGGAAAAAGTAGCCTCCTTTGGAAATATAGTCTTGGATGCCGAAACTGGGGAGTTGGCCAGTGGCCTCTCTGGCCAAGGACGAATGATGGAGCCGGAGCATATTCTCGAGCAGGTCATTCAGTTTTTTAATCCCAAGAAGGATTTTCAGGGCAAGAAAGTGATGATTACTTTGGGGCCAACTCAAGAAGCACTCGACCCGGTTCGGTTTTTAAGCAATCATTCCAGCGGGAAAATGGGCTATGCCCTAGCCAAAGCTTTTGAAGCCCAAGGGGCATCAGTTTCCCTAGTCGCAGGCCCCGTTGCCTTGAAGTTGGACGAGAGCCGATTTCAGATCCATCGTGTGACTACGGCCACCGAGATGTTTGAAGCAGCCAAGTCCTTGCATGCAGAGATGGATGTGGTGGTATTTGCCGCTGCAGTGGCGGATTTCAGACCTGAAAATGCAGCTGTTCAAAAAATAAAAAAGGCTGGCGAAGAACTTACCCTTCGCTTGGTGCCAAATGTGGATCTTGCCCTTGCCCTTGGGAAAATAAAAAGTGCCAACCAGATTCATGTTGGCTTTGCCTTGGAAACAGAGCAGGAAGAGGTGAATGCCAAAGCGAAAATGGTCCGCAAAAACTTTGAATTGATCGTATTGAATTCAGCAACAGAGGCTGGAGCAGGTTTTAAGCACGATACCAACCAGGTTCGTATTTTTC
This sequence comes from Cyclobacteriaceae bacterium, assembly GCA_947458795.1. GTDB lineage: Bacteria > Bacteroidota > Bacteroidia > Cytophagales > Cyclobacteriaceae > Algoriphagus. The sequence goes on from CANHCD010000009.1 coordinate 15,038, forward strand.
ATAAAGGAGGAAAAGAAGTTCAGACCGCGCTTTTGTCCAAGGAAGCGATTGCTGAAATTATTTTGGAGGAAGTCAAAAAAGTAGCTTCTTGACGAGGAGCTAAAGATTTTTTGTAAGTTTAGTACATGAAAAAAGGGATACTCATCCTAGTTGGAATTCTTGGATTTTTTATTGAGAGCAAGGCTCAAGAACTGGATTTTAGGGTCATCATCAATAGCGACCGCTCTAGATTTCAAGGCACGGAGGTCTTTAGCCAGATGAAGACCAGCTTTGAACAGTTTTTGAATGGGAGAACCTGGACTTCAGATGAGTTTAGGCCTGAGGAGCGAATCAAAGGAAACTTGTTAATTACCATCAACCAGGTGCCACAAGTAGGGGTTTACAGTGCGACAGTGCAGGTGCAGGTGGTACGCCCTGTGTTTGGAACCAACTACGAGACGGTGGTGCTCAACTTTATTGATCGGAATTGGACTTTTGAATACCAAGATTCGCAACCGCTCGAATTCAATCGGGTTTCGTTTTTAAATAACATCAGTTCCTTACTTGCCTTCTATGCGAACATCGCGCTTGGCATGGATTACGATACTTTTTCGCTCAAAGGAGGCAATCCCTATTTCGAAGTAGCGAATGATATCGTAAACAATGCCCAGCAATCGGGTCGTGCTGGCTGGGTTCAAAATCCAAACGACCGAAGAAGTCGCTACTGGCTGATCAACGACATTTACATTTCAACCGTATATGCCCCTATTCGGGAGGCATTTTATTTGTATCACAGAAAAGGGATAGACCAACTCGCGACAGCGCCAGAGGAAGCCTATACTTCCATTTTGGAAGCGCTTCAACGAGTGGCAGAAGCCAATAGGTTGCAGCCCAATGGGATTTTTACAATCAGTTTTGTCGATGCTAAAAGTGATGAAATTGCTCAGCTATTGAAGAATGCTCCATTTGAGATTCGCGAAAAAGCCGTTCCGCTACTCCTTGAAATCGATCCGAATAACGCTAGAAAATACAACGAGCTGCTCAAAAGCTGAAGCTTATCCTTTAGTTTTGTTGGAAAGCCATCCTTAATTCATGCTTACTTCACTTAAAATATCCAATTATGCGTTGATTGATCACTTGGCCATGCAGCCCAGTGCTGGATTGAGCATGATTACAGGTGAAACTGGAGCGGGTAAGTCGATTATGCTTGGAGCTGTTGGCCTTTTACTTGGCAATCGGGCGGATACCAAGGTATTGCTTCATGAAGCGAAGAAATGTGTGGTGGAAGGAATTTTTGACATTCGATCCTACGGCCTGGAAGGATATTTTGAGGAGCTCGAACTAGACTATGAGGAAAGTTGCATAATTCGCAGGGAGATTAGTCCAAATGGAAAGTCTCGATCCTTTGTAAATGATACTCCGATATTATTGGATCATTTGAAGACCTTGGGGGAGAAGCTCATGGATGTACATTCCCAACACGACACCTTACTCTTGGGAGAAGGAGATTTTCAGTTGGGCTTGGTAGATGCATTTGCCCAAACCGGAGTGGAGCGCGCTGCCTACCAACAGGTTTTTAAAGAGTTTAAGTCCTCCAAAAAAAGACTAGAAGAACTTACAGTTCAGTCGGGAAGGCTTAAAAAAGAGTTCGACTTCAATCAATTTCAATTGAATGAGTTGAGTAGTCTATCGCTTGTAGCTGGTGAGCAAGAGGAGTTGGAGGCGAGTCAGCAGATCCTTGAAAATGCAGAAGATATTAAAGTGAAGATTCGGGAAATTCTTTCCCTTTTTCAGGACGAGCAGTTTGGAGTACTTCAGGGTATGGGGCATATTCAATCGAGTTTGCAGGGCTTGGAACGATTGGCTCATTCTTTTGGCAGTTACCGACAGCGATTTCAGGAGGCTTTAATTGAATTAAATGATTTGGTAGAAAGCTTGGGTGACGAGGATAGTGTCGTTGAAGTGGATGTTGAAAAATTGGACCGTACCCGTGACCGTCTAAGCAAAATCTATCAATTGCAGAAAAAACATGGCCTGCAGACCGTGAAGGAGCTCATGGAATTAGAAAGCCAGTTGGCGGACCAAGTTTTTCAAGTGCAGCAGGTAGAAGATCAGTTGCTTGCCGCCAAGAGAGATCAACTTGAGAAGGAAAAGGCAATGCTTCAGGCATCTGAGCTGCTCAGCCAAAAGCGAAAGGCTTGTTTCCCTTCTTTCGAACGGGCATTGAAGGAGTTGCTGCATGAGTTGGGGATGGAAAATGCCCGAATTCAATTGGAGAGGCAAGTCCTTGATCCCCATGCTTCCGGTGGAGATCGGGTAGAGTTGCTTTTTTCGGCCAACAAAGGGATGCCGCTACTGCCCTTGAAAAAAGTAGCCTCAGGAGGTGAATTTTCGCGCTTACTTTTTGCGATTAAGTACCTGATGGCCGACAAAATGGCCTTGCCTACGCTTATTTTCGATGAGATAGATTCCGGTATTTCGGGTGAAGTGGCCTTGCAGATGGTGCGCATGATGCAGGTCATTGCACAAAACCACCAAGTGATTTGCATCACGCACCTTCCACAGATGGCTGCAAAGGGTGACCTGCATTTCTTTGTTTACAAGGATCATAGTGCAGAAAAAACCATCTCCAAGGTCAAGCAATTGACTGCCGAGGAACGGGTACATGAACTAGCAAAAATGATTGCAGGAGACAATCCTTCGCTTGCTGCTCAGACTAGTGCCAAAGAGCTCTTGATGAATTGAGGGGCTAACTCCTAAATTTTATGTAGTTTTACCGCAGATTTTGAATCCAACCCCATTGCTATATGTCACAAAATTTACTTACAGGAAAAGTAGGAATCATTACTGGAGCACTTGATGAAAACTCGATTGCTTGGAAGACCGCACTCAAGGTAAAGGAACAAGGCGGAAAATTTGTCTTGACCAATGCGCCCATTGCCATGCGTATGGGAGCGATCAAAGAACTTGCTCAGGAGTGCAATACCATTGTTGTAGGTGCAGATGCCACCGTAGTGGAGGATATTGAAAAGTTATATGCTGAGGCAAAAGAGTTTTTAGGTGCAGATTTTGACTTTTTGCTACACTCCATCGGCATGTCTCCAAACATCCGCAAGGGCAAAGCCTACGGCGATCTCAATTACGATTGGGCCATGAAGTCCTACGATGTATCTGCGATCTCTTTCCATAAAATGATGCAGGTAGCCGAAAAAATGGATGTCATGAAGGAATGGGGATCTATTGTAGGGCTTTCCTATATCGCAGCACAACGAATATTTCCTTTCTACACAGATATGGCAGATGCCAAGGCCTTGCTGGAAAGTATCGCCAGAGGCTATGGGTACCGTTATGGCAAACTGAAGAAAGTTCGTGTCAATACCATCTCTCAATCTCCTACCAAAACCACTGCAGGTAGCGGTATTGGAGGATTTGATTCGTTCTACAATTTTGCAGAAGCGCTATCTCCCTTGGGAAATGCCTCGGCAGATGCATGTGCCGATTACATTGTGACTCTGTTTTCGGACTTGACTCGTATGGTGACCATGCAAAATCTCTTCCATGATGGAGGATATTCCTTCACAGGGATTTCTGAGGAAATCATGGACAAATTCAAGGACCTTTAATTCGAATAGAAATTAAGAAAGCCCCGTATTCTACGGGGCTTTTTTGTTGCCGCTCCTTTAAAAAATATTTTTTCATTTCTGTATTTCCCCTAACTTATACACGTTAAGAACCCAACTAGCTATGTTGAAAAAAATACTTTTCCTCGGTCTCGCATTGGTTGCTAGCGTCAGCTGGTCTAGTGCACAGATCATGCCTTCCCCTGCAAGAGCAGAGGGAGAGGGCCCTTATGAGAAATTGATCATTCGTGGCGTGACGCTTATCGACGGTACGGGTGCACCTCCCCTAGGTCCAGTGGATATTGTGGTAGAAAAAAACCGCATCACGCAGATTCAAGCAGTCGGCTATCCTGGTGTGCCAATCAATGAAAATCGTCGCCCTAAAGCAGATGATAAAACGAAGGTGATGGACTTGACCGGCCATTACCTTATGCCAGGCTTGATCGACATGCACGGGCATATCGGAGGTTCCGGACAAGGCACCCCAGCAGAATACGTATTCAAACTTTGGATGGCGCATGGAATTACCACTGTGCGTGACCCTTCTGCTGGAAATGGACTTACTTGGGTCTTGGACCACAAGAAGAAATCTGCTGCCAATGAAATCACTGCTCCAAGGTTATTGGCGTATACTTCCTTTGGTCAAGGAGCGAAAGGGCCTATTACCAATGCCGAACAAGCGAAAGCTTGGGTCAACGAAAATAAAGCCAAGGGGGCAGATGGAATCAAGTTTTTTGGAGCGAAGCCTGAAGTGATGGAGGCAGCAATCTCAGAGAATAAGCGTATTGGATTAAAATCTGCCATGCACCACCAGCAATTGGATGTGGCCAGATGGAATGTGCTTCATTCTGCACGTGCTGGCCTTACTTCTATGGAACACTGGTATGGACTTCCCGAGGCGCTGTTTACCGATCGAACTATTCAAAATTTTAGATTGGATTACAATTACCAGAATGAGCAGCATCGCTTTGCAGAAGCTGGAAAGCTATGGCAGCAGGCAGCTCCACCTTTTTCCGAGCATTGGAATAAGGTGATGAATGAGTTGCTGGAGTTGGACTTTACTTTGGATCCTACCCTCAACATCTACGAAGCCAATAGAGACTTGATGCGTGCGCGTACGCAGGAGTGGCATGGCGTGTATACGCTTCCTTCCCTTTGGCGTTTTTACGCTCCCAACCGTCAGTCTCACGGCTCCTACTGGTTTGACTGGACCACTGAAGAAGAAGTACTTTGGAAAGACAATTACCGTCTTTGGATGACTTTCGTGAACGAATACAAAAACCGTGGAGGTAGAGTAACTGCTGGTTCTGACTCTGGATTTATTTACCAGCTGTATGGATTTGCGTACATCCGTGAACTGGAAATGTTGCGTGAGGCGGGATTCCATCCTTTGGAAGTTATTCGTGCTGCAACCATGCATGGTGCGGAAGCCTTGGGC
>CANHCD010000010.1 GCA_947458795.1 Cyclobacteriaceae bacterium
GTATCTAATCGTCCACCAAGACCGCATTCTAATATTGTGTAATCTGCAGGCTCTTTTTGAAATGCAAGGTATGTTGCTGAAGTTGTTGCCTCAAAAAAGGTTAAGCTAATGTTATTTTTTTGAATGTAAGAAAATTTAACCTATTTGGCGCTAATCCAGGTTGTAGGGTCCATTATTTGAAGTCCTTTCCAAGTTTGGAAATGAACTACAGCCTCTCCCTCTGAATTTGTTGCCACTTGTCCGATCACTGCCTTCGCTTTGATGGTTTGACCAGTAGTCACGGAAATAGACTTCAGTCGGCTATACATCGTGAAGTACTCTCCATGTTTGACAATCAAGGTATTGCCATAGCCTGGGATGCTGGTGATTTTGGTGACTACCCCATCAAATACTGCCCGAACATTCGAGTTGGGCTGAGTGCGAATGTCTATGCCATCGTTTTCAAGCATTATACCCTTTAAGGATGGGTGTGGGAAGGTCCCATATCCTTGGGAGATAATCCCTGTTTCTACAGGCCATGGAAGCTTTCCTTTATTTCCTGCAAAAGAGCTGGAAAGGGCAGCTGCCTCCGGAGTCATCGGCATACTGGTTCCTGCTTTTTTGGTGCTCGTGCTATTTTCTTTTTTGGAAGCTGATTCAGCCGCTCGAATTTCTGCTTCGATGGCCGATTTAATCATTCGATTCAGCTGTTCCTGTTGTTTTTTGGTAGCAGCAATCTGTTTTTGAATGTCCTTTTCCTTTTTAGTTAAGGTGTTGACCATGCCTTGCTTCTCCTTTCGGATCTTCTCCAATTTTTCTTTCTCCGTTTTTTCTTCCACCAATACTTTTTCTTTGTCCAACTTTCTTTCATCTAGTTGGCGGCGTTGGTCAGCTAGCTCTGCGGTTAATTTTTCAATTTGTTCAGCCTGCTTTTTTCTACTTGCGGTGTACTGTCGTAGGTATTTCAAACGCATGTAGAGCTGATTGAAGTTGCTGGAGCTAAACACAAAAGCGACAATCGAAAGCCCTCTATTCAGTTTGGAGGAATTGTAAATCATTCGAGAATACTCTGCCTTTAAGTCAATCAGTTGCCTCTCTAAACTTGCAATCTCGTTTTCAATTTCAACGATGTTGGTGGAAAGTAAATTGACTTCTCTATCCAAGGTGTTGACCAAGCGATTTTGGCTTTGAAATTGGCTGGTAATCGCATTTAGCTGGCCTAGCGATGTTTTTTTGGTAGCTGTGGTCTGCTTTAGAATTGCATCAAACTCTTTTAATCGGGTCTGTATTTCAATTTTATCTCGCTCCAATTGCTCCCTAGACTTTTTGGTTTGGGCAAGTGCAGTGGTGCTGAGCAGCACTAGGCAGGAGAAGAAAAATAGACAGGCCAATCTTTTCATAAAACTAAAATCGGAAAGGGAAGGTTAAGGGACTCGTCTGTGGATCTAAGGTAGTCCAGTTGATGTAAATCCTAAAATTTTGAGATCCCGAAGGCTCGGCTAAAGCCACTTTTACCAATGCTTCAGCGGGGAAAACTTGAGATTGGATGTTTTGAAACTTTGGGAAACTAGCTAGAATAGAACCCTCACCTGAAAGAGCCGCACTTGCTAATTCAGTAACCTTTCCGTGACGGGTATCAACCTTACTAAAATAGCGAACTTTATCTCGGACTTGAGTTAACTCAAACTTTTTTCCAACGCGTACCAACCGATCTTCATAACTAGCCGGATAGGGAATGTCCCCCCAAAGAAGATTTTGAACTAATTCCAGCGATAATTTGATTCCAAACCTTTTCTCAAATTCTGGATAAGTCATGTTGACATCTTCCTTGCCCAAGCGATCCTGAATTTGGATTTTTTCCTGGCTTAGCAAACCTCGAATTGCTTCCACACCAAGGCCTGGAGAAAGGGAAAACCAAATTAAACTATCTTTTTTGGCGCGTAGCTGAAGCGTACCGCGCGTGATTTTACCTGAATCTTCCTCGAGAACTATCTTTGCTTTGGCTTGCAAGTACCCAAATTGAGTGGTACTCGGTACAAAGGACTCCATGGCCTGATTGCCCTCAAAAAGTGTGGTTTTTTTGGCACAACCCCAATTCATTACGAGAAGCACTAGGGCCGCAAGGATTTGGAACTTAGTCATGGATTCGTTGATCTTTAATTTTTTGTGCAAGTGAATCGGAACCTTCGGGGCTTTCCTTTGCTTTTTTCCACCATCCCACAGCTTCTTCTACCTTACCTAAACGATACAAAACATCCCCGTAGTGTTCCATTAAGACACCACTCGGTTCTTTTTCGACTTCTAGTGCTTCTTTAAGGTGCAAAGACGCCTCCGAATACCGCTTCATTTGATACAAAACCCAGGCCAAGGTGTCCAAGTAGGTGGCATTTTTAGGATGTTTTTTCACCACACGCTGGGCCATGTCCAAGGCCTTTTCCAATTCCTGGTTTGCCAGAGCCAAGAAATAAGCATAATTATTCAAGACCTGTTCGTCAGTTGGACTGAGTGCCAATGCCTTCTCAAAATTTTTGAATGCAGCTACTTGATTACCCAACTGGTACTGGCTATTTCCCAAAGTGCTGTACGCTACTTGCGCCAACTGGGGATTTTTATCGGCGTTCAAACGAAGGGCAGTTTCAAGCGCCTGAACTGCCAACGAATCTTTCTTCTGTCCCGATAGGATTACTCCTTCATAAAACCAAAATTCTGCACTTTCTGGGAACTCGTCAATGGCGATGCTGGAGTATCGTGCCACCTCCTCAAAATTCCCGCCTGCGTCAAAAGAGTTGACAATCACCTCCTCCAACAACTTTTCGTTTTTGGGTTGAAACGCAAGAGACTTTTTATAAAGCAGTAGCGCTTCTGCCAACTTATTTTCGGCTTTCCTTCGATTTCCAATAGCCTCCAAAACGGTTGGATCTTCCGGATGCCACTCATTTAATAACTGTTCCAACTTGTTGAGCAGCTTTTCGCGCTCCGCTGTTTTCATCTCTTGTGCTACCCCTTGAAATGCAGCGGCTTTGGAAGATGGAGCTAGGTCTGGACTAGCGATAGCCTCCAAAAGAAAGGCATTGGCTTGTGCGATTTGACCCTTTTCTAGGTAAAGGCTGTAAGCTGCCAGCTGAAGTTCTGGCTGATTTGGATATTTGACGATTTCTGCCCGTACCAATTGGATTGCTTGGTCCAACTTGGCATTGTTGAACAAAATCTCGACCAGGGAGAGCACGTAATTTGGGTTGCCTGGGAAGGAAGAAATCAATTTTTCTCCCTCTTCAATCGCTTTTCCGAGCTGGTCTTTCCGCAGGTAAATGCGTTGCTTCTGGAAAGTAAACGCTTCTCGGACGCCATAGTAGGCTTCAGCTCGATCCAATGCCACGAGGGCTTTGTCAAATTCATTGGCATTCAAGTAAATGGATGCCAACTCCAAGTTGTACTGTTGGTTTTTGGTGGATCCCGCTGTCAATTTTTCCAACAGGGCTGCAGCTTCCAAAGGTTTATTCAAACCGGTGTAAATTTCTGCTACCAGCAAGGCATAGAATAAATTTGCTGGATCTCCAGCGGCTGCTTTCAAAGCAAAGGGAAGTGCTTTTTCGGCTTGGTTATTTTTTAAAAGTACCTCTGCCAGTTTGAAGGAGATGGCAGGTTCCTCAGGGGCAAACTCTCGTGCTTTCGCCAAGTATTGGTACGCTTTTTCCAAATCCCCCAAGGCAAAGGCTTTTTCTCCTTCAATAAAAAAGCGGATTGCATTTGCAGCTAATCCCTGTGCCTTGACCTCTTTTTTGGACAAAGACTTCTGTGTAAATCCAGCAATGGGACTTAAAAAAACAAGGCAAAGCAGAAGAAAAATGGGAGTTACTCTCACTGAAGAATGGAATTTCAAATGACTGCTGCAAACATAGTGCCTTTTCATCAATTTGGCTGAAGAAAAGGAAGCGGTTCGCTGGGGGAACCTAGGATTTCTTAACCATGATTGACTTGAAGAACTTTCGTTCTCCAAGGAATACTACCCCAATAAAAATAAGGGCCCCTGAATTTTTGATCAAAAAATCCAAGGCGATGTCCTGGGTCTGCACATAAAATCCCCCATAGCTTAGGGCAAAAGCGAGTACCAGATAGCCTAGGCCACTACGCGTTTGATAGGGGATGGGGTAATATTTTTGCCCAAAGAAGAAACAAACGGTTGCCATCACCAGATAGCAAGCCACCGTGCTGAGGGCTGCACCCATAAAACCCAAGATCGGCACAGAGAAAGCAATGCCTGCCACACTGACTACCGCTCCCAAGAAGGTAATCCAGAAGCTGTAACTCGTTTTGTCAGTTAGTTTAAACCAGATAGACAGATTGAAATAAATTCCCAACAGCAGGTAGCCTAGTAGTAGCATGGGGACGATGGAAAATCCCATTTCATATACCTCTCCTTTCAAGAATAATGGGCCTATCCATTGAAGGTTCACGGATATCAAGACCATAAGTAGGGAGCAGAATAGGATGAAGACATGCATTACCTGTGCATACATTTTGGGGGAATCCTTTTCCTTAGACTCTCTGAAAAAGAAGGGTTCTGCTGCATACTTAAAGGCCTGAATCACCAAATTCATCAGGATGGCTAACTTGAAATTCGCACCAAAAATGCCTGCTGCCTCTCGGCTACTCAATCCGGGGTAAAAGTTTAATGGCAACACATACTCAAACAATAGTCGTGAGATAAGTTCGTTGGTTACACCTGCCAATCCCATAAACAGCAAGGGCAGCGAGTAAGTCCACATGGGCTGGAGCACTTCTTTTTCGAGGCGGAAGGAAAAAAATCCTGCTTTCCACCACACAAAAGGAATAATCAAGCCATTGGCTAGTAAGTTGGCAAGAAGGATGTATTCCACGCCCCAAGTAGATTGGTAGCCCAAGATTCCTTCAGGTAGAATTCCAGTTTGAATCCAACTAGGAATCCAAATCAGCAAAAGTAGGTTGAAGGTGACATTCAGTAGAATGTTGATCAACTTGGCCCCTGCAAAGGTTTTGGCTTTATTTTCTAGCCGGAGTTTTGCAAAAGGGATTGCCAAAACTGCATCGAAGACAAGCAATACCGCAGTCCACTGAAACAAGTAAGCTTGGCCTGGATAGTTCATCCATTCCGCCAAAAGCGGTCCTGCGAGGTAAATCCCAGTTCCCAACACGAGGCTGGACAAGACCAATAGGGATTGCGTGTTGTGATATACTCGTGTGGGATCCTGATTTTTTCCAGTTGAAAACCTAAAAAAGGCGGTTTCCATCCCATAAGTAAAGACAATATTTAAAAATCCGATCAAGGCGTATATGCCTGTAAATGCGCCAAGATCCGCCTTACTCAGGTATCCAGTATAGACGATGATCAGCAAAAAATTGATGGAGCGTCCTAAAATGCTGCTTAGGCCATAGATGGCGGTTTGTCCTGCGAGTTTTTTTAGTGTGCCCATGGGTTGCTGGATCACTTACTCTCCACGGAAGACAGGCTTTCTTTTCTCCAAAAACGCCGAAGTACCTTCCTTATAGTCTCCCGATTTGACGCAGCGCGCAAAAGAGTTGGCTTCAGTTTGGTAGCCATTTTCCTCAAGGAAAACAGCATTCACGCAATCTACTACCATGCCAATGGCAAGGGGCGCTTTGCCCATGATTTTTTGGATAATCTCTTCCGCGCCAGCAATTGCTTCCTGCTTGGTGGGGAATACATGGTTTACGAGTCCCAATGATTTTGCTTCTTCGGCTCCTATCATATCGCCCGTCATCATCAACTCATTGGCTTTGCCTCGGCCTACCAAAAGGGTGAGGCGCTGTGTACCTCCATAGCCTGGGATGATGCCAAGGTTCACTTCGGGTTGACCAAATTTTGCATTGGAAGTTGCAATACGCATGTGACATGCCATGGCCAATTCACAGCCGCCACCGAGGGTGTAGCCGTTGGTAACAGCGATTACTGGCTTGTGGCAGTTTTCGATCATCGCAAAAATTTCTTGACCGCTTTCTGCAAATTTGCGAGCATTGACCTCATTGAGGGAGGCGATTTCGGAGATATCTGCTCCGGCCACAAAGGCCTTCTCTCCAGCGCCGGTAAGAATCACCGCCTTGATGGCTTTGTTGTCCATCACTTGATCAAAAACCGACCTCAATTCAGCTAAGGTTGCGAGGTTCATGGCGTTTAGTTTATCCTCTCGATTGATCGTTAGGTAAAGGATACCTTGTCGTTCTTCAGTGAGAATAGTAACAAATTCAGACATAGTCAGGCGGCATAGTTCAGACAAATATACCTCCCCCTCCAACACTACCAAATTCAAGCCAGGAGAAAAAACTTAATAATGGCCAAAATGGCATGGAATCGACTATTTTTTATTCATATCATAACGAGAATTTTTGAATTTCAGAGCCCGTGTTCTGGCGTTTTTTCGTACTTTTGCGGCACGAAAGAGAAGAATCTAAACCCATATCTTACCCATGAACTCCAAAACTAAAATTACCGTAGCCTACGGAGACGGAATCGGTCCTGAAATCATGAAAGCGACCCTGGCCATCCTTGATGCTGCAGGCGCCCAATTGGAGTACGAGGTGATTGAAATTGGAGAAAAGGTGTACCTCAAAGGGATTAGTTCCGGTATGGAACCCAAAGCGATTGATTCGCTTCGGGCCAACAAGGTTTTTTTGAAATCGCCCATCACCACTCCTCAGGGTGGAGGCTTCAAGTCTTTGAATGTGACTACGCGTAAGTCATTTGGATTGTATGCCAATGTGCGTCCGTGCAAGGCCTATTCGCCTTTTATCAAAACGCATTTTCCAAAAACGGATTTGGTAATAATCCGCGAAAATGAAGAGGATCTTTATGCGGGAATTGAGCACCGCCAAACCCAGGAGGTGTACCAATGTTTGAAGGTGATTTCGCAGCCTGGATCTGAAAAAATCATTCGCTATGCCTTTGAGTACGCCAAAAAGTATGGCCGCAAAAAGGTGACCTGCATGACCAAGGACAATATCATGAAGCTTGCAGATGGCTTGTTTCACAAAACCTTTCTTGAAATCGCGAAGGAGTATCCAGGAATTGAAACGGACCACAAGATCATTGACATCGGAACAGCCTTGATTGCAGACCGCCCAGAGATTTTTGACGTGATCGTGACGCTTAACCTTTATGGAGACATCATCTCCGACGTGGCAGCACAAGTGACGGGATCTGTTGGCTTGGGAGGTTCTGCGAACGTGGGCGCTGAAGTAGCCATGTTTGAGGCAATTCATGGTTCTGCTCCAGACATTGCAGGTAAGGACATCGCCAACCCCTCCGGGCTGTTAAATGGAGCCATCATGATGCTCGTGCACATCGGCCAGCCTGAGCTAGCAGAAAAAATCTCAAACGCTTGGATGAAAACCCTCGAAGATGGAATTCATACCGGAGATATTTACCAGGTAGGGCAATCCGCCAAGAAAGTAGGAACTCAGGAGTTTGCTCAGGCAGTCATTGCTCGCTTGGGACAGGTGCCTAGTCAAATGGCTCCTGCGATTTTCGGAAAAGAAAGCACTGCTCCAATGGATGTTGCCCTCCGACCAAAGCCAAAAGCAAAAAAGGAATTGATTGGCGTAGACATGTTCTTGGATTGGGACCAAGACCAACGGAATCCCAATGTCTTGGGTAACCTCCTAAACACAATCGATACTGGGGATTTGAAACTGAGCCTCATCACTAACAGAGGCGTGAAGGTTTTCCCTGATGGCATGAAGGAAACCTTCTGCACCGATCACTGGAGATGTCGTTTCAAAGTGGAAGAAGGAAAAACGATCAGCCATGCCCAGGTGATAGATCTTCTCCAAAAAGCCGATCAGCTAGGACTTGATTTTATAAAGACAGAGCATCTCAACACCTTTGATGGGGTGAAGGGATATTCCTTGGGACAAGGAGAATAATTTTGATCTTTAAGAAGATGAAGGGGGAAGGAAACTTTCCCCTTTTTCTTTTTTGTACATTTACCACTCAAAGAAGTGGCAACTCCTGTGACAACCATTCAAAAACGCGTTTTAATAATTACCTACTATTGGCCTCCAAGTGGAGGTTCGGGAGTTCAGCGCTGGTTGAAGTTTGCCAAGTACCTACCTGAGGCAGGTTGGGAGCCTGTGATCTTTACGCCTGAAAATCCCGATTTCGATCTCCAAGACGAAACCCTGCTCAAAGAAATTTCACCCAACCTGGAAGTCATCCGCTTTCCGATTTGGGAGCCCTACCAGTTGTTTGCTAAAGTGAAAAAGAAAGGGAAAAGCCATCCTGGCCGTATCCTGGAACAGCAAAAAAAGGGATTTCTGGAAAAAGTGGCAATCTGGCTGCGGGCCAACATCTTGGTGCCTGACCCTCGCGTTTTCTGGGTGAAACCCTCCGTCCAATTTCTGAATGAGCTACTCAAAGAAGGTCAATTTCAAGCGATCATCACTACAGGGCCTCCCCATAGCCTGCACTTAATTGGGCAGCAACTCAAACAAAAACACGGCATCCTCTGGCTTGCCGACTTCAGAGATCCTTGGTCGCAGTGGGAATTTCTTGACACTCTTCCGATGTTAACCTTTATTCGGCGAAGGCACGAAGCCCTGGAGCGGAAGGTCTTGCAGCAAGCCGATGTAGTGGTGACGATCTCCCCAACCTTTCAGCGTGATTTAGAGAAACTCTCGGGAAGAAAAATTGACCTGATAACCAATGGTTACGATCCGGCAGACATTCCTCAAGATTTTGCCCCAAGGCCCAAAGCAGCCAATCGGCTTCACCTGGTTTACACAGGAATTATTGACGCCATCCGCAACCCACTTCCTTTGATGCAGGCGCTCAAAGCAGAATTTGAAGCAGCAGGGGAGGAGGTTTCTTGGACTTTTGTAGGGAAGGTAAGTGAGCCCGTGCAGCAACAGGTAAAGGCCGATCCTTGGCTACAGCGCCACATTCACTTTGCGGGTTATGTCTCACACCAGGAAGTGTTTGATTTTTATGCCAATGCAGATGCATTGGTATTGATTCTCACCGATACCAAGAATGCCAAAGGGAATATTCCAGGCAAACTTTTTGAATACCTCGCCACTGGGCTTCCGGTGTTGGCCTTGGGTGATCCGCAAGGAGATAGTTCGGAGATCCTTAGTCAAGCAGGTGCTGGGGCAGTACTATCCCATGGAGATCAACCGGCGATGCGCCAAGCGCTTCGAAGACTTTATCAAACTGCAGGTCCAAAGCAATCCGTAGGTTCCTTGGAAGCCTATTCACGAAAAACTGGAAGCAAGCAGGTAGCTGCACTTTTGGACAGGATTAGTATTTAGTATTAAGTATAATGATCTGTACGAAGTACCAAGTACAAAGTACCATGATTTTTAAAATGCAGAATTCTATACTAATTCGAATCTCTACTTTGTACTTGGTACCTGGTACATTGTACTTTTCGATTTCGACAATCAGAGTTCAGCGTCCGGCGTTCGACATTAGAAAAAAGTATCAAGTGCTGGGAGGCAAGAAACAAGAGCCAAGAAATTAGATAAAATTGTGCCAGGCAGTTAATTATCAAACACTTGACATATTTCCTGATTTATTTCACGAAGCGCAGCGGAGTCTATTTCTATCTTATTTCCATTGTATATCCAGTACTTTGTACTTGGTACCTGGTACATTGTACTTTTTGATTACGACATTCAGAGTTCAGCGTTCGGCGTTCGACATTTCTTTTCAATCCGTATTTCGTAATTCGTATTTCCTACTTTGTACAATCCAAGAGACCAAGTCCGTATAACTAATTATTTTTTTTCTACTTTTCGGAATGTCAAATCCTTCCTCTCTTCTATTTGTAGCAGCCACACTTTGTTTGGCAGTGTTTTTTGCAAATTGGCTCACCCGATTTTCATGGGGCAAGTCGGTAGGTACTCCCATTTTTGCGATTTTGATTTGCGCAGTGCTGGCCAATACTGGATTGATCCCAAGTGCCATGGATGGGCATCCCATTTACGATGGCGTGTTCACCTACATTGCCCCCTTGGGTATATTTATTGCCTTACTCGAAGTAGATCTCAAAAGCTTGAAAAAAGCGGGCCTTCCCCTTTTGCTCCTATTTTTGCTGGGTTCTTTGGCTACCGTCATCGGGGTGCTCACCGCCTGGGTACTCGTTCAACCTGCAGAAGCAATCGGTCCTCTGGCTCCTGCGGTGGCGGGCATGTATACGGGAACCTACATCGGTGGGGCAATCAACTTTAACGCAATTGCTTTGCACTACAAAGTCAATGAAGCAGGAACCTTGTTTGCAGCAACTACCGTAGTGGACAATTTGGTGGGTACACCTTGGATCATTGCTACTTTGATCTTGCCCAAATACTTACAAAAACTCTTTCCTAGGAAAAAAAATGAAACTGCAGCTAGTGGTGAAAAATCCCTATCTCAGGAATCTATCTCCATTAGTTCCATTTCTTCCTTGCTCGCATTGGCCTTGTTGGGCATAGCGGTGAGTAAGGCTGTGGTCACTTGGTTTCCGCAGGTGCCCGAGATCCTGGTGCTTACTTCCCTAGCCTTGGTACTAGCCCAATTTCCTGCGGTGCAGCAGCTACGCGGCAAACATACCTTAGGCTACTTCTTAATCCTCTTATTTTTGGCAGTGGTAGGTACCCTGTGTGATTTGGGAGCTTTGGTGGAGGTAGGGGACTTGGCCTTTACCTTGATTCTGTTTGTGACGATTCTAATACTGGTTCATGGCTTGGTGGTATTTGGTGTTGGGGCCCTCTTCAAAATGGATTGGGACATGATTGCAGTGGCTTCGCAAGCGAATATTGGTGGAACTACCACTGCTTTAGCTTCAGCTGAAAGTTTGCAACGCCCCGATCTGCTGATTCCAGGCATTCTTGTAGGAAGTTTGGGGAATGCCATTGGAACGTACATAGGATTTGCTGTTGCAAGCGGCTTGTTTTAACTTAGTCCAACCCAAACGAACCACCCAACCTAAATTTTATGCAATCCAGTGTTTTAACCGAGCTTTTCTTGCCTTTTTCACTCGCAGTCATCATGTTTGGCATGGGGCTAAGTTTACGTGTAGAAGATTTCAAGCGAATTTTAATTTATCCAAAGGCGGTAGGAATTGGGCTGCTCAATCAGTTAATTATTTTGCCAGTGCTTGCTTTTGGAATAGCGAAGGCTTTTCAGCTTCCTCCTGAATTAGCTGTAGGACTGATGATTTTAGCTGTTTGCCCCGGTGGTGCCACCTCCAATTTGATCACCCACCTAGCCAAAGGAGATGCAGCACTTTCCATCACGCTCACGGCATGTTCTTCGGTGATCACCGTATTTACCATTCCTTTCTTGGTTAATTACTCGATTGGGTATTTTATTCCAGGAGGGGAGGCACAGCAATTGGAAGTCGTGGGTACGGTCGTTTCGGTGCTATTCATTACGCTTATCCCTGTTGCCTTAGGGATGACTACCCTTGCCAAAGCGCCTGCATTGGCCCAAAAATGGGATCAGCCTTTTCGAAAAATTTCTACCGTATTCTTCGTGATTATTGTTCTAGCAGCGATTCTAAAAGAAAGGGACAATTTGGTGCAGTACTTTATCGAAGCTGGTCCTGCTGCTTTGGCTTTGAATTTGAGCACGCTAGCGGTAAGCTTTGCAATGGCCAAATGGACAGGGCTACCTTTCCGTCAGGGATTGACGATTGCCATCGAATCGGGCATTCAGAACGGTACCTTAGGCATTACCATTGCGGCTACACTTTTGGTAAACTCAGTGATGTCCATTCCATCTGCCATTTACAGCTTACTCATGTTTGGAACAGCTGCATTGGTGATCCTGTGGGGAAATAAGGTAGCCTCAGCGAGCAAAGCGTCCACCTGATTGGAGCGAATGAAACTTATTTCGATTCTATTCTGGAGTCTGTTTTTGCTTGGTTTTCAAGAAAAACTCCTTGCCCAAAGCTATTTTGACGAGCGTGGCAAACGAATCCTTTACCCTGAATACGAGGAAAAGATCCTCAGCGGACCCTATTTTGGGGTTCCAGGAAAGCAATCAGGAGAGATGCGGCTCGTGCATCGAATGCCTGTAGGGCTTACCGATGCGCGCCTATTCTATGAGAAGCTGGGAAAAATGGATGCCTTTAGGGCAGGACAGCCTTTAGTGGTGATTTTTTACCCCGGCAAAGACGAATGCAATTCTGCTCGCAGCACCTCGGACCCTAAGACGCTCAAAAGTGATCACCTCGCGGTTCTCAAGTATGTCAAAAAGCACGGTGCAGCTTCACCTGTATACCTCTACCATCAGCCCCATGGCTTGGAAAAATACGAGGGAATTCAGGAATGGGTTCCAGATCCTGAGGGAGTCTTTAGCCAGCACTTCTTTTCATTCCCCTATCCCTGCAGAAGTTTCGTCGTGATCAGTCCAAAGGGAAATTACCGAGCTATTCTGGGAGAATTCCCAATTTCGCAGATTGATGTTGCCCTTAAAAAATTGTGATATGACCTCTTCAACACCAGTGGTAAGTTTGAGAATGGCAGCGCTTAGCGATCTTCCCGAGTTGCTACAAATCGCCCAAACGTCTTTTGTGCAGGCATTTACGGAAGGAAATAAACCAGAGAATGTACAGGCCTATCTCTCCCAAGCCTTCACTCCAGTTCAATTAGAAAAAGAATGGAGAGATCCTGCTTCTACCTTTCTGCTCGCCATTCTTGAGGGGAAGATGGTAGGCTATACCAAGGTAAACTTGGCTGCTGCTCAAAGCGATATTCAAGATCCGGAGAGTCTCGAGGTAGCCAGGTTGTATACCTTGGAGGAAGTGTGGGGAAAGGGTATTGGGCAGATTCTTTTGGATGCAGCTTTTGAATTTGCGAAAGAAAAAGGCAAGACATACGTCTGGCTAGGAGTCTGGGAACACAATGCCCGCGCCATTCGATTTTATAAGAAAAATGGATTTAAGGCCTTTGGAAGCCATCCCTTTCCTTTTGGGGACGAGATCCAAACCGATTGGTTGATGCGGGTGGAGGTTTGAAGGTGAGCTTATCCAATTAACTACTTCTTGCAGGGCAAATGGAGTCTTCCTATTTTTAAAGAAAAAAAATGAAGCGCTCTTTTCTAGTTTTGGTGCTGCTGCTGTCCGTTTGGACGTCGACTTTTTCTCAGGAAAAAGAGCCCATCGTTATCTTGATTTCCCTAGATGGCTTTCGTCACGATTATGTGGAGCGATTTCAGCCGGAAAACTTAAGTAGATTTATTGCAGAGGGAACGGCTGCCAAGGGCCTGATTCCTTCATTTCCAACCAAAACTTTTCCCAATCATTACACCATCGCCACAGGAATGCTTCCCGAGCACCATGGCTTGGTGGACAATGCCTTCTACGAGCCAGCAAAGAATCAAGTCTACACCATGGGCAATAGGGATATTGTACAGGACGGCTATTGGTATGGGGGTACGCCGATCTGGGTGCTTGCGGAGCAACAGGGGATCAAGGCGGCGAGTTACTTTTTTGTAGGCACAGAGGCGCCGATCCAGGGGGTTCGCCCGAGTTATTACTACGATTACGATGGGGGAGTACCTAACCTGACACGAATTGCAAAGGTGTTTGACTGGTTGAGGCTTCCTGAGGCGGAAAGGCCTCGACTGATTACGCTTTACTTCTCCGATATGGACGACACGGGGCATCGCTATGGGCCCAACAATGACCTGGAGTTGAAAAAAACTTTATTTCGACTAGACCATGAACTTGGAGCCTTGTTTGAAGGGCTGGAAAGCTTTGACCTCCCGATCCATATTGTATTGGTATCTGACCATGGCATGGCACCTGTCAAGAAAGATCACTTGATACCGCTGGATCAATTGACGGAAGGGATCTCTGCTCGCGTGGTCAACAATGGGGCCTTGGCCCATCTTCACTTGGAAGATCCTAAAAAGAAAAAGGAAGTGATCAAATTGCTTCTAGGTAGAAATCAACACATCACTGTCGATGACCTGACTACCACCGCCAATTACAGTGACTTGGCTGCCTTCCCTCAGCGTAAGGGAGACCTGCTGATCCTGCCCAAGGAGGGCTACTACTTGGCCGATGCTTCGGGCATGATGCGTTACCAAACTAATGCTGCCCGCTTCCAAACGGAAACCTTTGGGGAGCATGGATTTAGCCCATCTTACCGAGATATGTGGGGGATTTTTTATGCCAAAGGGCCTCAAATCAAGGAAGGCTTGAAGCTGGAGCCTTTTCAAAACATCCACATCTATCCCTTGCTCTGCCACATTTTGGGTCTTCCTATCCCGACGGGTATTGATGGCAAGGTAGAGGTACTGCTTCCTGTCCTGAAATAAACCTGGGCTGGGAGAATTCCCATGGTCTTATTTTACAAGTAGAAACTGAATTTTTTGCCTGGATTCCGATCCCGCCTTTTTGTTGGGTTCAAACTATTTTTTGCAGTTTTTACTAAAAAGGGGTCTTTTCAACTTTGTTTTAGTAAAATCTACTAATACGATTCCCTAAAAACCGTTTTTTAGTATTTTTTACTAAAACAATATGCTTTCCATGTTCCCCATTTTTCCCTATCGAAGCCATTTAAGGGTATCTTTCCATCACTTACCAAGCAGGAGATGGAGCGACAAAAGGGTGATTTTTTTATCTACTTTTTTAGCTAGTCTTTAAGAGGAACGGGCAAGTCTTCTTAAGGGAAATTTTTTTGACTGATTTTTTAATCTGCTCCTTCTCCTAGCTTGGTGTAGATATAGACAATAAGAAATGCTGTGAGGCTAGTTTTTTAGAAGGGTATTGGATTTCCGCCCTGCGTATTGCAAAAGGGAGCATACTTAATTTTTTGAAAATGGAAGTAATAAAGGGTAAAAGGGTGTTGCTTGTAGGGGTTTTTGCAAGTTTATTTTTCCTGCCGGCTCAGGCAGATGCCAAAATGTTTGGTCAGGAATGTGAAACGGTGGTCACTGGGGGAGGAGAATCCTGTGTGATCACCCAAACGATTTGCAAACAACGGTTTTTTTGGATCAATGTGGGATCAACGATTGAATCCATTGGGATTGACTGTTCCGGCCTAAGGTAATTTATCAATCAGGGAGAGGTAGCCCACCTCTCCCTTGTAATTTAATGAATTGATTATGAAAAAGATAGGAGTGTTCTGTGTTATTTATTGGCTGACTTGGCATGCCTCCTTTGGTCAAGAGAGTAAAATAATTGAATTAGATCCTGTAGAAATCATCCCTACAGATAAATTGTTGATCTATTCCAATTTTTCTAAAAAGCATAAGGGGAATAATTCAAATGTACTTGGTCCTTCAGGAAACATAAAAATCGCTACTGTGTCGGGATTTAAAAATCGGGAAAAATCTACCATTGAATTGGAGGGGCTAGAATTTTTCTTCAATTACAACTGGACAGAAGATTCGTCTGGCTTCTACATACAGCCTGTGGTGGTGGGTGAAGATGGATTACCGCTTGGAGATAGTACCCACTTTCCAGAAAAATACTTGGTAACGAGCAAGCTACGTAACCGAATTTTTATTGACTTGTCTTCCAAGGGCATCCGCTTGGCTCCCCAAGAACGGGTGCTGCTAGGCATTCGGTTTATAGAAAATGTCAATCCCGCAACGCCAAATATGTTCAATATTTCTGTTTTAAGTGGTAGAATGGATGATTCCACCTACCTCTTGTACTGGGACGGCCGGTTACCTGAGAAAATATACGATTCAGGTAAGCATTCGGCTGGTCTGAAATATGCTGTGGTGTACAAATTGAAGGAATGAGGGTAAAACTAAAGGCCGGATACATTGACGCTTGGGGCCGAGGAACCTTAAAGATAATAAGTGCTTGCAAAGAGGCGGAACTACCGGAGCCGGAAATTATTGAAAAAGAGGGTGGGGTGCAGGTAACAATCTTTAAAGCTATCCTACCAGTTGAATTAATAGCCGTTGGTCCAATGGGTGGTCCAATGGGTGGTCCAATGGGTGGTCCAATAGGTGGTCCAATAGGTGGTCCAATAGAAGAACAAGTTGCTTTCTATTCCGCATCGCTTTCGAAGCGTCAACTAGAAGTTCTTGAAATCATCAAAGCAAATACGAAGATCAGTAGACGGAAACTTGCTGAGCAGCTGAACATCAACGTTTCTGCTGTTCAGGGGCATTTAGATTTACTCAAAGAAAAAGGAGTACTGAGCAGAAAAGGGGGGACAAGGGGTATTTGGGTAATCCTAGAGAATAACTAATCAAAATCTTTCCTAAATCCATTCCCTATTTCCCTACCCCTCCGCATTCCAATAGGCCATCCGTTCCATGCGCTGCACCTCGAGAGAGTAGAAGCCAAATTCTTCCACTACCTTCCCTTCGATGCAGTAGATCGCTCGACCTTTGAAGGGATACTGTTTGACCGTAGGAGGGAAGTGAACCGTATCGATCCAATGGCCTTCCGAATCGATAAAGGTCCCAAAATTCATCACCTCCCCCTTGATCGTTCGGGTGTACTTGACGGTGACCAAGTAACCAATTACCTGTACTATTTTCCCTAACCGCTGCGGTAACTCCTTCGCCCTCACCCCCTGGATGCTTGGATCTTGGAGCAAGTGGAAGGGGGATTCCAGTGGAAACTCCAAAATATCGATTTGGTCCAAGATGTCCTGCCGTACATCCAACTCCTCCAATACCGGCACCTGAGGAGGCAAGCTTTCCCCCCAACTTCCTCCTCCCACCGCTGCAAACAACTCCTGCGTAGGTCGCGCCCCCACCTGTTTGTGGTGGAGAAAATGGGCCTCCCAGAGGAGTTGCTGTTTGGGTTTGCCCGTAAACCGGAATGCCTGAATTCGAATCAAAATCAGCAGCTGCTCCAGTCCACAAGAGACCCGTCTCACAAAATCCTCCAGCCCAAAAAAAGGACCCTGAGCATGCCGCTCCTGCAACAGCCGCTCCACGGTTCGTTTTTCAAGGTGCTTCAGGTGGATCCAGCCCAAGTAAACGGTTGTTCCACTGATTCGAGTCAGATACTCACTCTCGTTGAGGTGAGGAGCTTCTATCGTGGCCCCCTGCATGCGCAACTCGTGTACGTAAAATTCGGTGGAGTAAAACCCTCCAAAGTTATTGATCACTCCTACCATAAACTCCAAGGGGAAGTAGGCCTTCAGGTACAAACTCTGGTAGCTCTCTACCGCAAAGGAAGCGGAGTGTCCCTTGGCAAAGGAATAGCCTGCAAAACTCTCAATCTGCATCCATACCGCAGCCGCCTCGGCATCCTGCCTCCCAAGACGCTTGCAGTTGTCAAAGTAGGCAGCCTTCACCCGTTCAAACTCGTCCTTGGAGCGGGATTTGCCACTCATACCCCTTCGCAGCACATCCGCCTCGGCCAGGCTCAGCCCTGCAAAATGGTGAGCCACCTTGATCACATCCTCCTGGTACACCATGATGCCGTAGGTTTCGGGCATGATCTCCGCCAGCACAGGATGGGCCTGCTTCCTGCGCTCCAGGTCCCGATGCCGCAAAATGTACTCCCGCATCATGCCCGATCGAGCCACCCCAGGGCGGATGATGGAGCTGGCCGCCACGAGCTCCAAGTAGGTGTCGGCCTGAAGCTTGGCCAGCAGCATGCGCATGGCAGGAGATTCTACGTAAAAGGCGCCAATCGTATGTCCACTGCGGAGAAGTTCCTTGATCTTGAGATCTCGCTTAAACTGGGCTATTGCTCGGATATCCACTTCAATCCCCTGGTTGCGGTGGATCAGCTCCAAGCTGGACTTGATGTGCCCTAGCCCCCGCTGGCTGAGCAGGTCAAACTTGTGTAAGCCGATGTCTTCGGCCACGTGCATGTCGATATGGGCCACTGGGAAGCCCTTGGGGGGCAAACTGGTGGCGGTGTAGTAATGCATCGACTTGTGTGACAGCAGCAGTCCACAGGCATGAATGGTCAAGTGGGAGGGCATGTCATGCAGCACCTGCGCATAGCGAAGAATCAACTTGCCCAAGCCATCGGGGCTATAGCCTGCCTTGTCGGCCTGCTGCAGCAGGGACTCAATCTCTGCCTTGGGTAAGCCAAAGACCTTGCCCAGTTCTCGGATCACGGAGTTATACTGAAAGGTGCTGTACGAACCCAGTAATGCTACATAGGCCTCTTGACCCACATTGTATTTTTTAAAGAGGTAGTCAAATACCTCATCGCGGTCGGTCCAACTGAAGTCAATGTCGAAGTCGGGAGGGTTTTCGCGGTAGAGGTTGATGAAGCGTTCAAAGTAGAGATCCAGTTCCATAGGATCCACATCGGTGATTCCCAAGCAGTAGGCCACCACCGAGTTGGCCCCGGAGCCTCGACCCACATGGTAGAAATTGCGGCGATGGGCAAAGCGGATAATGTCGTAATTGATCAGGAAATAAGACACAAAACTCTTTTGTTGGATCAGTTCCAGTTCCTTTTCAATGCGCTTGCTAACGGCTGCGGAGAGCTGTGGGTAGCGCTGCTCAGCTCCTCGGAGGGTTTCCTGGCGGAGAAATTCAAAGTCTTCCCCGCCATTGCCGAGTAGGTCTCGCTTATTTTTGATCGCCTGAAA
>CANHCD010000011.1 GCA_947458795.1 Cyclobacteriaceae bacterium
ACATCGTAGGCTTTGGGCCATTGAATCAGTCGCATGGCCACAGCATCCACAAATTCATACTCCACTTTTACATCTGGATACTCTAGCGCCAATTCCTGGACTGTTTCCCTCCACAATCGGGACGTCGCCATCACGTTGGCCTTGTCCACGCAAGTCAAGAGTTTTCTACGCTTTTGCGCAGCTTCAAAACCCATTCGGGCCAAACGCACAATCTCTTCTTTGCTGTAGACGTTGGTATCAAAGGCCTTGGTGCCCTGCTCATTTCTTCCTCTAGGCTCTCCGAAGTAGATGCCTCCTGTCAGCTCCCGGAAAAAAACTAGATCTACCCCATCCACTCGATCGAGCTTCAACGGGGACTTGTGTACCAGCGAGGGGAAGGTAAATGTAGGCCGTACATTGGCAAATAACCCTAGTTTTTGACGCATACGAAGCAAACCTTGCTCCGGTCGAACCTTGGCCTTGGGGTCGTTGTCATACTTAGGATCCCCAATGGCACCAAAAAGGACTGCATCTGATGCCGCACAAATATCGTGGGTAGCATCTGGATAGGGATCACCTGTGGCATCGATCGCACATGCGCCTACCAGCCCATGCTGAAAGCTGATCTGGTGTCCAAATTTCTTTCCGATGGCTTCTACTACCTTGACTGCTTGTGCAATCACTTCTGGGCCTATGCCGTCTCCAGGAAGGAGTGCAATATTCATTTTCATACGAGGGAACTGGTGGATTGAGGTGCTGATGTTATTGAATCCATGATATTAAGCATTTTTTCTGTGGCCATCATGGCGGCCACCGTTTGGTCTGGATCTAGGCCTTTGGTCTTGAATCGATGCCCATGCTCCCAGGTAATGACTGTTTCTACCAAGGCGTCTGTTTTTCCTCCAGGAGGGATCGTCACATGGTAATCTACGAGTTTGGGTAGCTCTTTGTGAAGTGTGGTATAAATACTACTCAGGGCATTCATAAAGGAGTCGTACTGTCCATCTCCCGTAGCGGTAGCATCGTAATAATTGCCATGCATCTTGAGTCGCAGCTGCACGGAAGGCTTCAGTCCTTTGGACTGTGTCATGTGGTAGCCATCGATGCTGATGTACTTATTCAGAGCGGTGTTTTGCAAGACATCAGAAATGATGTAAGGTAAATCTTCGGGCGTAACGCGCTCTTTTTTATCCCCTAGGTCAATGATCCGTTGGGTAACTCGTGCAAGTTCCTCCGGCTCCAGTGAAATTCCCAAGGCCTCCAAATTTTTTGAAATATTGGCTTTCCCAGAGGATTTACCGAGGGCATATTTTCGTTCCCTACCAAAGCGCTCCGGAAGGAGTTTGTTGAAGTAGAGGCTTTTTTTCTGATCACCGTCCGCATGAATTCCGGCGGTTTGCGTAAAGACATTCTCCCCCACCACGGGCTTGTTGGCAGGAATGTATTGCCCTGAAAATTGTTCCACCAGCTTAGATACGCGGAAAATTTTCTGCTCTTGAATCCCTGTTTCTATATCGGTGAAGTCTTTGACTACGGCAAGGAGTGATTCCAAGGGGACATTTCCAGCGCGCTCCCCCAGCCCATTGACGGTACTGTGGATTCCAGACACCCCGAGCTGAATGGCCTCGAGTGCATTGGCTACCGCCAAATCGTAGTCGTTGTGTCCATGAAAATCAAAATGTACACCCGGGAATCTGGAGATCACCTGTCCAAGAAAGGTACGTGCTTCCAGCGGCGAAAGAATACCAAGGGTGTCGGGCAGCATGATTCGTTTGACCGGTTGCTTGGCAAGCATGTCAATCAGACTCATTGTATAGTCTACTGAATCGCGCATACCACTGGACCAATCTTCCAAGTACACATTGACTTGGAGCCCCTTTTGGACTGCATAGCCAATAGCAGACTGGATGTCCTCAAAATGTGCTGCTGGGGTCTTTTTTAACTGATAGACGAGGTGGTTGAGGGATCCTTTGGTGAGGAGGTTGAGCACTTTGGCTCCTGCTTCTATGATCCAATCGACCGATATGGGGGTATCTACAAAGCCAAGAACCTCGATCCGGTCCAAGTAGCCTTTTTGTGCTGCCCACTGCGTGATCCGCTGTACCCCTTCAAGTTCGCCTGCGGAAACGCGCGCTGAAGCTACTTCGATGCGGTCTACTTTGAGTTCTTCTAAAAGGGCCTTGGCTATATGTAGCTTTTCAGAAGGCAAAAAAGAAACCCCTGAGGTCTGTTCTCCATCCCTCAAGGTAGTGTCCATCCACTCTAATTTTCTTGCCTCCATCGAACCAAGTTTTATCGAGATGCTTCAAAACCCTCAATTTCGGCTGCCATATTGATCAGGTAGTCGATGTCATCGAAGCCATGTTGCATGTTGTCCTTCTTGTATTCGTTGATGTCGAAGGACTCTGATGCTCCTGTAGCAAGTAAGGTGATCGTCTGCTGAGGCAGGTTGACTTCCACTGCGGTATTGGGATCTGCAGCAATGGCTGTAAAAAGAAGATCAGCAAATTCCGGTGAAACAGTCACTGGAAGGACGCCTATATTCAGGCAGTTGTTTTTAAAAATGTCTGCAAAAAAACTGGACACCACGCAGCGGAAACCGTAGTCATACAGCGCCCATACGGCATGCTCACGGCTGGAGCCGGAACCGAAATTTTTTCCTGCTACCAGGATTTTTCCTGAGTAGGTGCGGTCATTTAGTACAAAATCCTTTTTGGGATTACCTTCCACATCGTATCTCCAATCCCGAAACAAGTTGTCCCCAAATCCTTCGCGCTCGGTTGCCTTGAGGAAACGGGCAGGGATGATCTGGTCTGTATCGACGTTTTCGGTAGGCAGCGGAACTGCTGTACTTTGAAGGACGGTAAATTTATCGTAAGCCATTTTTTCTTAGTTCAAATGTGGTAAAATAAGCGAGTGGGTAGTGCTATCCGTGTACTCCATAATTTCCGTATTTCGTACCTCCCACTTCGTATTTAAAAATTAAAATACTTCCCGTGGATCCGTAATTCGGCCGGTAATCGCTACCGCCGCTACAGTCAAGGGGGAGGCAAGCATGGTGCGTGCACCAGGGCCTTGACGGCCTTCAAAATTTCGATTGGAGGTAGACACCGCATACTTACCTGAAGGGATCTTATCGTCATTCATGGCTAGGCAAGCGGAACAACCAGGCTGACGGAGTTCAAAGCCCGCATCTTCCAAGATTTTTACTAGGCCTTCTTCATGCGCCATTTTCTCCACCTCACGCGATCCCGGCACAATCCAGGCAGTGATGTTTTCGGCCTTTTGATGTCCTTTTACAAACTGAGCCACCGCACGGATATCTTCGATGCGTCCATTTGTACAAGACCCCACAAAGACGTAATCTACCATTTTCCCTTTCACCGCTTCACCTGGGACAAAGCCCATGTAATCGAGAGATTTCAGGTAAGAAGTTTTATTGGAACCTTCCATTCCTTGGGTGCTTGGAATGGTCCCGGTCACTTTGATTCCCATCCCTGGATTGGTTCCATAGGTGATCATCGGTTCGATGTCTGCCGCTTCAAAAACCAATTCTTTGTCAAAAATGGCCCCATCGTCTGTTTTCAAGGTTTTCCAATGTGCTACCGCCTTATCCCAATCCGCCCCTTTGGGAGCATATTGTTTTCCCTTCAAGTAGGCAAAGGTGGTTTCATCTGGGGCAATAAGCCCCCCACGTGCGCCCATCTCGATGGACATGTTGCAAATCGTCATTCGAGCTTCCATGGATAAACTTTGGATCGCTGAACCCGCATATTCCACAAAGTAGCCAGTGGCTCCTGCTGCAGATATTTTAGAAATGATGTACAAAATAATATCCTTGGAGGTAACTCCCTTGCCTAGGGTACCCTCTACAGAAATTCGCATTTTCTTGGCCTTGGACTGCATGATGCATTGGGTAGCAAGCACCATTTCCACCTCAGAGGTACCGATGCCAAAAGCGATGGCCCCGAAAGCACCGTGGGTGGACGTATGTGAGTCCCCGCAGACGATGGTCATCCCAGGCTGGGTCACTCCCAATTCTGGTCCGATGACGTGTACGATGCCATGGTGTGCAGATCCCAAGTCATGGAGTTCAATGCCATACTTCGCACAATTCTCGCGCAGCTTTTCTACCTGCATGCGTGAAAGCTTGTCCTTGATGGTCAGATCCTGGTCTACCGTAGGTACATTGTGATCTGGGGTAGCGATGGTCCGATTCGGATACTTTACGCCAATTCCTCTTAGCTCCAAATTGAGAAAAGCTACGGGGGAAGTCACCTCGTGAATGAAGTGCTTGTCGATGAAAAATACATCAGGACCTGCAGGCACGGATTTGATTACGTGTGCATCCCAGATTTTATCAAATAGGGTGTTCTTTTCCATAGTTAGGCAGTCGCGTATTCTTTGACTGGAATTTTGTTGAGTGCATCGACAAAGGCCTGTGCCGAGGCGAGGACAATGTCTTGATTGGAGGCAAAGCCATAGTAAGGCTTGTCTGATTTGATCAATCGCATGTGTACTTTGGCCACATCGTCGCTTCCTTGGGTGATCGCTTGGATAAGAAATTCCTCCAGCTCCACTTGAGGCTGTACAATGGATTCTATAGCCTTGAGAACGGCATCCACAGGCCCTACGCCAGTAGAAGTGGCCACCTGAAGTGCGTTGCCTACTTTGAGGGTTACTTGTGCTGTTACTTCACCATCCGAGGAGTAGTGGACCTGCTCCAACTCAATGAAGTTGGATTCATCGATAAATTTACCTACCAGCTCCAAGAGGTCTTTTCTCCCGATGTCCCGCTTGGAATCTGCAAGCACCAAAAATGCTTCGTACACTTCTCGCAAGGCTTCTCCTTCGAGCTCCACTCCCAAGGCATCCAAGTGGTGCTTAAGCGCTGCTCTTCCAGACCTGGCAGTCAAGACGATCGTAGATTCTGCTACGCCTACATCCTTGGGATCAATAATCTCATAGTTTTCTCGATGCTTCAGTACCCCATCTTGATGGATACCCGAAGAATGTGCAAATGCATTTCTTCCCACAATGGCCTTGTTGGGCTGCACCGGCATATTCATCAACTTGGACACGAGTCGGCTGGTGTGGTAGATTTTTGGAGTCACAATTTCCGTGTGAACAGGGATGGACTGATGGCATTTGATTGCCATTACCACCTCTTCCAAGGAGGTATTTCCTGCGCGTTCCCCAATTCCGTTGATGGTCACCTCTACCTGTCGTGCGCCTTGTTGGACCCCAGCTACGGTGTTGGCCGTAGCCATGCCTAGGTCGTTGTGGCAGTGCGTAGCGATGATGGCTCGGTCGATGTTGGGAACTCGGTTTTTAAGACTAGCAATGATGGCGCCATACTGCTCTGGAAGACAGTAGCCGGTGGTGTCAGGAATATTAACTACGGTAGCTCCTGCTTTGATGACTTCTTCTATGATTTTGCAAAGGAAGTCAGACTCCGCACGACCAGCATCTTCGGCGTAAAATTCCACATCTTCCACAAATCGCTTCGCAAATTTGACTGCTGCCACACCTCGTTTGATGATGTCTTCTGGAGTGGAACGGAGCTTGAATTGAATATGGTAGGGAGAAACTCCAATTCCTGTATGGATACGTCCTTTTTTAGCATATTGAAGGGATGCAGCTGCTACTTCGATATCTTTTTCTACGGCACGAGAAAGGGCACAGATGATTGGGTTGGATACTGCTTTGGAAATTTCTACCACGGAGTTAAAATCCCCAGGACTAGAAATAGGAAAACCAGCTTCAATGATGTCCACACCCAGCGCTTCCAGGGCCTTGGCCACTGTGATTTTCTCTTGGGTGTTGAGTTGACATCCTGGCACTTGCTCCCCATCTCTAAGGGTGGTATCGAATATCCATAGCTTTTCGCTCATGACCTGATCTGTTTTGGGTAGATTAATTATTCTCTGGTCTCAATTTCCGTACCACTGCTCCTGCTTGCCACATTTCTGAATCCCGAAGCTGGGCTAGTTCTACTTCCAATTTCTCTCTGTAATCAGGCTTGGAATTGGAATCGATGGATTTTTGTGCTTCTGCTCCTGACTTCACCGACGCGTACAGTGCTTCAAATACTGGCTTTGTGGCATCTCTGAAAGGCTTCCACCAATCCAAAGCTCCTCGCTGTGCGGTAGTAGAGCAATTGGCATACATCCAGTCCATTCCATTTTCTGCCACTAGCGGCATCAAGGACTGGGTCAATTCTTCTACGGTCTCGTTGAAAGCCTCAGAAGGGGTATGTCCATTGGCGCGAAGCACCTCGTATTGCGCTGCAAAAATACCTTGGATGGCTCCCATCAAGGTGCCACGCTCTCCTGTCAAATCAGAAGTTACTTCTCGGTAAAAATCAGTTTCAAACAAGTAACCCGATCCAACACCAATGCCCAGCGCAACCACGCGGTCTTTTGCTTTGCCAGTACCGTCTTGGAAGATGGCATACGAAGAGTTGAGTCCTCTACCTTCTACAAACATGCGTCTTAGTGAAGTACCAGAACCTTTCGGAGCTACCAAAATCACATCCACATCTGCAGGAGGAATAATGCCTGTTTTTTCCTTGTAGGTGATTCCAAAACCATGGGAGAAATACAAGGCTTTGCCTGGAGTCAGGTATTTTTTAAGCGTAGGCCAAAGTGCAATCTGTCCTGCATCGGAAAGTAAAAATTGAAGGATTGTACCACGGGAACAAGCTTCCTCAATTTCAAAGAGCGTTTCTCCAGGCACCCAGCCATCAGCGATGGCCTTATCCCAAGTCTTGGAACCACTGCGCTGGCCTACAATTACTTTGAAGCCGTTGTCGCGGAGGTTGAGCGCTTGACCAGGACCTTGCACTCCATATCCAATGACTGCAATTACTTCGTCTTTGAGTACTTCTCTAGCTTTTTCTAAGGGGAACTCCTCTCGGGTTACTACGTTTTCTTCAACGTTTCCAAATTTCAATTTCATAGTAGAAAATTTTAAGAATAGATTTTTAGGTTGAGTTTAGTTGACAAAAGAGTCAATGGTCAACATGCGCTTGGCGACGGCTACCCTTCCGGAACGGGCAAATTCAAGTATGCCGTATCCTTTGAGTATTTCGAGCAGTTCTCGAGTTTTTTCCTTGTGCCCAGTCAGTTCCAAAACTACAAAATCAGGTTCTGCTGCAATAATTTTGGCATGGTGATCTCTGATAATTTTTTCCAATCCCCCATCAAGGCGGGACACTGGAATCTTGTACAAGGCCAATTCTTGGTACACAACGCCTGTGTCCTCATGGTGAAAAGCCTTGATTACATCGATGATTTTTTCGATTTGATTGACCAGCTGGATGACCGTTTCCTCGGTCACCGTCACCTCGATGGTGATGCGGTGGACACCAGGAATCCGGCTTTCTGAGGCAGTAAGTGCATCGATATTGATACCCCTACGGGTAAAAATGATGGTGATTCTATTCAGAATCCCAATAAAATTTTCGGTGATGACGAAGATAGTGTAGCGTTTCATAGGGAGCAGTTAATTGAGTCGAACCTCTTCTACCGAGCAGCCGGTGGCAATCATGGGGAATACATTGTCTTCTTTCTCTACCACAACTTCTAGGAAGAAGGGGCCGTCGTGAATAAACATGTCTTCTACGGCTTCAGCGAGGTCTGCTCGATCGCTTACTTTTTTTGCCTTGATGCCGTAAGCTTCCGCAAGTTTGATGAAGTCGGGGTTATCTAATTCGGTAAAGGAATAGCGCTTGTCAAAAAACATTTGTTGCCACTGGCGTACCATGCCCAAGTAGTTGTTGTTGAGCAGGACGATTTTTACTGGGGCCTTGGTTTGCATGATGGTACCCAGCTCCTGAATGGTCATTTGAATTCCTCCATCTCCTACCACACAGACCACTTGTCGGGAATAATCATGGAGCTGTGCTCCAAGCGCAGCTGGCAGTGCAAAGCCCATCGTGCCCAATCCTCCGGAAGTCACCTGGGTTCTGGTTTTTTTATAGTTGAAATACCGCCAAGCGATCATCTGGTGCTGACCCACATCGGTGACAAGTACCGCATCGTCGGCCTTGTAGCGGTTGATGTGGTGAATTGCTTCTCCCATGGTCAACCCTGCTTTGGTGGGCATCAGATCATGCTGGACTACGGCTTCATTTTCTTGTTGCTCAAGGGCTCGGAATTTTGCCATCCAAGCCTCGTGCTTTTTGGAGGCAATGGCTTCGGTCAGTTTGGCCAAGCTTTCCTTGCAGTCCCCAAGTACGGCAACATCAGCTTTTACGTTTTTATTGATTTCAGAGGGATCCAACTCGAGGTGGATTACTTTGGCCTGCTTGGCATAGCGTGATAAATCCCCTGTTACACGATCGTCAAAACGCATGCCTACAGCTACCAGTACATCGCATTGGTTGGTCAGCAAGTTGGGAGCATAGTTGCCATGCATTCCTAGCTTTCCAACATAGTTGGGATGCTCTTGGGAAAGTGCTCCTGAACCCAGCAGCGTAGATGCGGCAGGGATTCCAGATTTATCTAAGAAGAATTTGAGCTCCGCCTCGGCTTTACCCAAAATCACTCCCTGTCCAAAAAGTAGGTAAGGGCGTTCTGCTCCGTTTAGGAGAGCTGCTGCTTGTAGAATACTTGTATCCGCAATTGGATAATGAGTTTTATAGGAGCGGAATTCTTGGCAAGGCTGGTAGTTGAATTCGCCCAATTCCACCTGTGCATTTTTAGTAATGTCGATCAATACTGCTCCAGGTCTTCCAGATCGGGCAATAAAAAAGCCCTTGGCAATGGCAGGCGCAATATCCGCTGCCCGCCTTACTTGAAAGTTCCACTTGGTAGCAGGCATTGAAATACCCATCACGTCGGTTTCTTGAAAAGCATCTGTTCCCAAGAGATGGGCCGCTACTTGACCTGTGATGCAGACCAAAGGCGTGCTATCGATCTGTGCGTCGGCCAGACCTGTGATCAAGTTGGTGGCTCCAGGGCCTGAGGTAGCCAAGCAAACGCCCACTTTGCCAGAAATCCGAGCATAGCCTTGTGCGGCATGGATGGCTCCTTGTTCGTGTCGAGTGAGTACGTGTTTGATTTGATCCTGGTAGTCATAAAGCGCATCATAGACGGGCATAATCGCTCCACCAGGATAGCCAAAGATAAGTTCCGCCTGCTCTGCTATCAGCGAACGAATGACGATGTCAGCACCTCTCATCTTGGTTTCCATGATCTTAAAATTTATCCGTAACGCAACCTTCAGAGGCGGTTGCAACAAGTTTGTTGTACTTTTTGAGTGTGCCTTGAAGGCCCTCAATTGGCTTGGGTGACCAGCTCAATTTTCGCTTGGCAAATTCTTCTTCCGTTACCGCTACCTGAAGGCTTTGGCTGTCGGTATCGATGGTGATTAGGTCTCCATCTTTCAGTAAGCCAATTGGTCCACCGCACCAGGCTTCAGGAGTCACATGACCTACCACGAAGCCGTGGGTGCCTCCAGAAAAACGCCCATCTGTAATCAAAGCTACATCAGCACCCAATCCCGCACCGATAATCATGGAGGTTGGCTTCAGCATTTCCGGCATTCCCGGAGCGCCTTTGGGGCCTACATTACGAATTACCACCACATCACCTGCTTGAACCTGATGGTCGCGAATGGCATTGTTGGCATCCAACTCGGAATCAAACACTTTCGCAGGACCAGTAAATACCCTTCCTTCTTTCCCTGTAATTTTTGCAACTGCTCCCTCAGGAGCGAGGTTACCATCCAAGATGCAGAGGTGGCCTGTAGTTTTGATGGGCAACTCTACTGGATGGATCACATTGACTTGAGAAGGCACTAGGGCCTCCACTTTTTCAAGGTTCTCCGCCAAAGTCTTACCGGTGACGGTAAGGCAGTCTCCATGCAGATACCCCTTTTCCAAAAAGTACTTCATGAATGCAGGAAGCCCACCTTGCTCGTGCAGGTCCTCCATTAGAAACTTGCCCGAAGGCTTGAAGTCTCCAATCATGGGAGTTTTTCCATTGAGCTCTTTAAAGTCTTGGAGCGTAAAGTTGACGCCTGCAGTGCGCGCAATGGCGAGCAAGTGGAGTACAGCATTGGTACTTCCTCCGAGTGCAATTGCTACCCGAACGGCATTTTCAATACTCTTTCGAGTCACAATATCTTTGGGCTTGAGGTCCATCTCAAGTAGGATGCGGAGGTAATGATTTACCTCTCTACACTCTCGTAATTTTTCTGGGGAGTTGGCAGGATTGGAAGCAGAGTAAGGGAGGGACATCCCCAGGGCTTCAATCGCAGAAGACATGGTATTGGCGGTGTACATGCCACCACAAGCTCCAGCTCCAGGACAGGCATTGCGAATCACGCCGTCGTAGTCTTCTGGGGTAATAGTGCCTTGAATTTTTTTACCAAACGCCTCAAAGGCAGAGACAATATTTAGTTTTTCTCCTTTATAGATCCCTGAGGCAATCGTTCCCCCATAGACCATGATGCTGGGGCGGTTGATACGGAGCATTCCAATAATTGCGCCGGGCATGTTTTTGTCACAGCCGGCTACGGCCACACAGGCATCGAAGGAATGTCCGAGAACAAAGGATTCGATGGAATCTGCTATAATTTCTCTTGAAACCAAGGAATAACGCATCCCCAAGGTTCCCATGGATGTACCGTCAGATATTCCAATGGTGTTGAATACCAATCCGGTCAACTCCTCTTCTTGGGAGGAAGCTTTGATATGCGCAGCAAAGTCATTCAGGTGCATGTTGCAGGGATTACTTTCGTAGCCGCAACTTGCGATGCCTACAAAAGGCTGCTTCATTTTTTTGTCAGACATCCCCGTTGCATAAAGCATGGCCATTCCTGCCGGATGCTCAGGGTTGTCACTTATTTCCCAGCTGTATTTTTTGAGTGGATTTTGGGTCATGGTAATTGAAATAAAAAAAGTGCCTCTTTGGATGGAGGCACTTTAGAAAGTATAGGTTGTTAGCTATGGTCTAGTGCCTCACTGGGAAATAGAAAGAAGAATGCTAAATCGCAGGAGGAGGAACTTGGAATAGGTCATGAGGTCAGGAAAAGAAACGAGGACGATGAATCGCCTTACAATAATAAAAATCTATGCCGAGACTTACAATATTTAATTCTTTTCCTTTTCCTTATTGCAGTTATTAAAATTGGGGAAAATTAATAATTACAACATTAAATTTTTTTAAAATAGCTAACACCAATTTCATTCAGTGAAAAAGTGGGAATAAATACTACTTTCCAAATTTTCTATTGATTTACATTATTTTCAATTTTTTGAGATTACATCTATTTTTTGAGTAATTTTTTATCAAATCAGTGTTTAAAATGGCAATTTTTCAGTCGAAATATGTCATTTTACTAAAAATAGATGAGGGAAGGCGCTCCTCGCTCGATTTCCCTTACTTTTGTCCAAACAGCGTATCTCCATGATCACTTTCCCTAACGCCAAAATAAATCTAGGACTACACATCACCCAAAAAAGGAAAGATGGCTACCACGAGATCGAGTCTTGCATGGTGCCTATTCCGCTCTGTGACGCCTTAGAGATGGTTTTAGACAAAAACCCTTCTTGGACAGTGACGGGGTTGGAAGTGCCTGGAGACCCCAAAGACAACTTGATCTTGAAAGCTGAAAAGTTGCTCAAAAAAGATTACCAGGGTTTGCCTAGTCTCCAAATCCACTTGCACAAACATGTTCCCATGGGCGCTGGCTTGGGTGGGGGCTCCGCAGATGGAGCGTTTGCACTGAAGTTGATGAACAACCTCTTTGACTTGCATTTGGACGATTTCTTTTTGGAAGAATATGCTGCAGAATTAGGGAGTGATTGCCCATTTTTTATTGAAAATACGCCAAAAATTATCCGCGGCAGAGGGGAAATCCTTGATCCCTGTTCGGTATCCCTTCAAGGATCTTACCTGGTACTAATACACCCAGGAATCCATGTCGGCACCAAGGAAGCTTACGCGGGGGTAGTTCCAAAGGCTCCCAAAACCAAACTAGAAACCATTTTGGCAGACCGCAGCCGCTGGAAGGAGGAGTTGGTCAATGACTTTGAACCCTCCGTGTTTCTCGCACATCCAGAATTAGCGGATTTAAAGGCTAGCCTCTACCAAGCTGGCGCATTCTATGCTGCCATGTCGGGCTCGGGCTCAAGCGTTTTTGGCTTATTTGACCAAAAGCCCACACTTCCAGACTGGCCAACGAAGTATTTTGTGTTTGAATCCCTACTTTAGGGAAAACTGATGTAAAAAATTAGGCTTTGGGAATCAATGCCTCTTTTCTCTTTTTGTGCCAATAGTTGAGCACCGGATAAATCAAAACCGATACGAAAATGATACCTGTACCCAAGTAAAACTGTTGGGTCATTTTTTCCTTTTCCCCAAAAATTAAGACCGCTAGTAGGATCCCGTAAACAGGCTCCAAATTGATGGTTAGGTTGATGGAAAAAACCGGCAGGCGCTTCATCAATTCCACCGAAACCGAAAACGCATAGACCGTACAAATCCCTGCTAGAATGAGGAGCCAAAACCAATCATTTCCTTTCCAAGCCCATTGAATCGCTGAACCATCGATGTAAGAATAGAGCGGTAAAAACAGCAAGGCCACCAAGCTCGCGGCCCCCATCTCGTAAAAAGTAATTTGGTAGGGACTATATCGAAATGTCAGGCGGCCATTGAGAATGGAAAATAGGGCACTCAAAAATGCTGCTGCCAAAGCCATGGAAAGTCCCAGCCAGTACCCATTTTCAAACTGAAAGATGACAAGCAAGCCTGAAATCACTAGCAAACCTAAAGCCACCTCGAAGGGTTTGATTCGTTTTTTGTTGATCAAGGGATCCAAAAAAGAGGTCCAAAGGGAGGTGGTAGCCATGCCTGCCAGGCAAACAGAAGCAGTAGACACCTTGGCTGACCAAAAAAAGAAGATCCAGTGTAAGGACATCAGCACCCCTACCCCTATGATTTTGAGCAAGTCCATGGGAGCTACACGGAGCGATTCTTTCCGCATTCCCATGAGCACTGCTACACCTATCGCTGCTAGCAATGTTCGGTAAAAAACAAGTTCCAATGAGGGTAGGCTAATCAGCAATCCTAAGATGGAGGTGATCCCCCAAATCAACACAATAAAGTGAAGCAGCAAGTAATCCTTGAAGGTAGCAGGAAGCATCACCGAGGAACAGTTTTATATAAAATCAATCCCGTAAGCGCAAAAAGTAAGTTGGGCATCCAAACCGCCAAAACGGGAAACTGGGTGCCGGCCTCTGCAAAGGTGCGCGAAAGGAGAAACAACAAGATGTAGACGAAGGCAAGGAAGAAGCCAAGTGCAATTTGAAAGCCGGAGCCACCTCGCGTTTTTCGTGCCGACATAATCACGCCAATAAAAGTAAGGATAACTGAGGCGAAAGGAGACATGTATCGCACGATGCGTTCGATGCGGTAGTAGCTCACATTGTCTGCCCCTCGTTCTTCCAAGAGGGTAATTTGCTGACTTAATTCTGGCAACTTGAGGGTTTCATGATGGTTTTCAGGCAAATCAAAATCAGCAGGAGAAATGGAGAGCACCGTATCCATGAAATTGCCCGTCGTATAATCTTCTCCTCGCTCCTTTAGAATTCGTAGCCTCCAGTTTTCCAATCGCCATACATTTTTGGCAGTATCCCATTGGATTAAGTCTGAAGAGAGCTTGGAAATTAGCTTCCCATCACGGATTTCTTCTAGGGTAAAGTTGTAGCCTGTATTGCTGGTCTTGTAAAATCGACTGATGTAGGCATAGGCATCTGGACCCACTTTGATGTGAATATTGGGATCCGTGGAGGCTTCTCCTTTTTCGAGGTATTGCATTCGAAATTGCGCCACTCCCGCTGTGGCACTGGGAAGAATCCATCCATTCAGCACAAAACTCGTGGCTCCAATAAGGGCTGCCGCAAAAAGAAAAGGCCGAAGCAGTCGAACAAAACTAATTCCTGAGCTCAGGATCGCTACAATCTCCGTTCTGCCCGCCATCTTGGAGGTGATGAAGATTACCGAAATAAAGACTGTAATTGGCGTTAGCAGGTTGTTGAGGTACAAGCCATAGTTGCCCATGTAGGACAAGATGTCCTTTGTGGGCACCTGGTTTCGGATATAGGTGTCGTTTTTTTCAGTAAAATCCAGGACCAAAACCACCAGAATAAGTAGGACAACTACAAAAAAGTAGGTCTTCAAAAACTCTTTGATGATAAGCTTGTCGAGAATTTTCATGTTACAATCGCGTACTTACTTTTTGGACCATAGCCGTTTTCCAGCTGCCAAAATCTCCGGCCTGAATATGTTCCCTTGCCTGCCCTACGAGCCATAAGTAGAAAGCAAGGTTATGAATACTCGCAATTTGTGCAGCCAAAATCTCCTTGGACACTGTCAGGTGCCGCAAGTAGGCCTTGGAATAGGTACTACTTACCTCATTTCCAATCGCTGGATCTAGGGCACTAAAATCATCCTTCCACTTTTCATTTCGGATATTGATAATTCCCTCTGAAGTAAAGAGCATGCCGTTGCGGGCATTACGAGTGGGCATCACACAGTCAAACATATCCACACCTAAAGCGATGCTCTCTAGGATATTGGCAGGCGTACCTACACCCATCAAGTAGCGGGGCTTTTCCACGGGCAAAATATCGGTTACCAAGGCAGTCATTTCGTACATCATCTCAGCAGGCTCACCTACCGAAAGCCCCCCAATGGCATTCCCTTCCCTCCCCTGCTGTGCAATGAATTCGGCACTTTGAACGCGAAGATCTTTGTATACCGAACCTTGAACAATTGGGAAAAGACTCTGGCTATATCCATACTTTCCTTCTGTAGCATCAAATCGATCCTGGCAGCGAAGTAGCCAGCGATGGGTCATGTCCATGGACTGTCGAGCGTAGGCGTAGTCACAGGGATAGGGCGTACACTCATCGAAGGCCATGATGATGTCTGCCCCGATGCTTCGCTGAATATCCATCACATTTTCGGGCGCAAAAAAGTGCTTTGAACCATCGATATGGGACTTAAAAGTCACTCCTTCCTCCTTTATTTTTCGTGTTCCCGCGAGCGAAAACACCTGATATCCTCCCGAATCCGTCAACATGGGCCGATCCCAACCAATAAACTGATGGAGGCCACCCGCTTTCTCCAGGGTATCCAATCCTGGCCTCAGGTAAAGGTGGTAGGTATTGCCTAGAATGATTTGTGCTTGAATATCTTTTTTTAATTCCCGCTGGTGTACTGCCTTCACCGTACCCGCTGTTCCCACAGGCATAAAAATAGGCGTTTGGATCGTGCCATGGTCTGTGGTAAGGGTGCCCGTCCGGGCTTGGGTTTGGGTGTCTTTTTTTTCTAGGACAAACTTCATTGGAACGCAAAAAGGAGCAAAAACGCCTGACTTTCTTAGCTAGACTTAGTTGTGCAAAAATATCCACTTATTCTTAAATGACTTGCTGAAATTGATTTTATATTTGCCCAGCAAAATTGACCTATGGGCCTATTTTTATTGTGGTTTTTCTTCGGATTCGGAATACTTATTCAAGGAGGGTATTTCATTCTAGTGTTTTCCCGAATTGCTTTGCATCGCTCTGGTTCGAAAAAATCTAGCTACCAAGAACCTGAGGAAGGAGTGACCGTAGTGGTGACGGCAAAAAATAAATTTCACCATCTCAAAGTATTGATTCCCAAACTTTTTGAACAGGATTACCCCAAATTTGACGTGCTGATTGTCAACGATCAAAGCACAGATCGAACCAAGAGGCTTTTGGAAGACCTCATGAGTCGGTATTCAAAACTTCGAACGGTCACCGTCAAGTACACCCCCAAACATTGCAATGCCAAAAAATTCGCGCTCACACTTGGTATAAAAGTTGCAAAAAACGACGTCATCCTACTGACAGACGCTGACTGTTTGCCTAATTCAGATCAATGGATCCGAAAAATGACAGCGCCTGTGCGGGAAGAAGGAAAAACTTTTGCCCTTGGATTTTCAGGCTTCAGCCAAAAGCCAGGCAGCCTCAACAAATGGATCCAATTTGAACTCACTTTAAAGGCACTCTTCTTTCTTTCCTTCGGCCTCTGGAAATCCCCATTTATGGGTACAGGCAAAAATCTCTGTTACCGAAAAAGCTTTTTTCTAGCAGCTAAAGGGTTTAGAGGATTCTGGAATATGGTAGAGGGTGATGATTCGGTATTTGTGAATATCCACGCTACAGGATCAAATGCAAAAGTGGTAATTGATGCAGAGGCAATTACGCTATCTGCTCCAAAAGAAACGTTGAAAGATTACTTAAAACAGGAGAAAAGTCTTTTGCAGGCCCAACGTTTTTTCCGTGTCGGAGACAAGAATAAAGTAAGTTTGTATGGCATTTCCCATTCCTTGTACTGGATTGGAGGCATTGGTCTACTCGTTTATTTCGGCATCATTCCACAATGGGATAATTTTTTAGTCGTTCTAGGAATACTGGGCTTCAGGTCAATTTTGCTGACGCTAATTTTCAGAGCAGCTTCAAAAAAATTGCAGGACAATTTTCCAAAAATGAATGTATTGCTGAATGATTTGTTGTACTTGGCATACTTTTGGGTTTTAGGATCTATCTCCTACCAGGCAAAAAGCATCAAATGAACAGCAACGAACGCGAATTTTCATCCAAGGCCCTTGAGGATTTTGATCTGATTGACAGAGCCGTCCAAGGGAAGGATCAGTCAGCCTATGCCACCTTGATGAAACGCTACAAGAAAGCGGTCTATTTTATGATTTTGAAGATGATCCGAGATGCAGATGATGCGGATGATCTGACGATGGAAGCCTTCGCAAAGGCCTTCCGGAACCTGGAGCGATTCAAAAAAGAATACACCTTTTCTACTTGGCTTTTTCGAATCGCGACCAACAACACCATCGACTTTATTCGGAAGAAAAAGCTCAAAACCATGAGCTTAAACAATTCTTTTTCGGATGACAATGGCAATGCCGTGACGATGGATGTGGAAGACAAAGACGACAACCCACAAGACGAATTTATCAAGTCTCAGCGTATTGAGATGGTACGCCTTTTTGTAGACAAGCTCCCTGCCAAATACCGCAAGCTGGTGCAGCTACGCTATTTTGATGAGCTCTCCTACGAGGAAATCGCCCAGGAACTAGATAAGCCTCTGGGAACCGTTAAAGCGCAATTGCACCGTTCACGGGAATTGCTCTATGAAATTGCTGCTGGAAAAGAAAACCAAATTTGATGAGCTCCACAAGTGCCCTGATTGCCTCCTACTTTCCAGGCCTTACCGCCAAGCAGCTCCAGCAATTGGAGCAATTGGAGGCGGTTTATCAGGATTGGAATTCCAAAATAAACGTGATCAGCCGCAAGGATATGGATCAGTTTTAC
Source organism: Cyclobacteriaceae bacterium (assembly GCA_947458795.1). GTDB lineage: Bacteria > Bacteroidota > Bacteroidia > Cytophagales > Cyclobacteriaceae > Algoriphagus. The sequence continues at coordinate 17,351 of CANHCD010000011.1, forward strand.
ATCCACCATGTGCTCCACTCCTTAGGCATAGCCAAGGTGATCGAGTTTCAACCCGGTACCAAAGTTTTGGATATTGGTACGGGTGGCGGATTTCCTGGCATCCCGCTGGCGATCCTATTTCCAGATACCCACTTCCACCTGGTGGATTCGATTGGCAAGAAAATTACCGTGGTGAAAGAAGTCGCCAAGGCCCTCAAATTGACCAATGTCGAAGCGCAACAGGCACGTGCAGAATCGCTAGTCCGGAAGTATGATTTTGTGGTAAGCCGAGCAGTCACTCGCATGATCCAATTTTATCCTTGGGTAAAGGGGAAAATTAAAAAGGAGGATATCAATGACTATCCGAACGGCATCCTGTACCTCAAAGGCGGCGATGTAGATGAGGAAATGGAAGAAACAGGAAAGTCCTACGTTTGCTATCACTTAGAAGATTATTTCAAAGAGGAATTTTTTCAAACCAAGAAGGTAGTCTACATGCCTTGGGAGGATAAGCGGTAA
>CANHCD010000012.1 GCA_947458795.1 Cyclobacteriaceae bacterium
AGGATGGTAAAAAACAAGGACCTTGGAAGTTTTACAATTCAGCAGGTAGGCTGGAAGACCTCCTTCAGTTTAAGGATGATGAAATCCAGTATCCAAAAGGAAGTACCGATAGCCAATAACTCGCCTGCCTGCCAAAGATAGGCTTGCCTGCCGAAGGCAGGAAAACATTCTTAGGTAAAGGCGGTTAAATCTAAAACCGATACCCATGTTTGGATTATTCAAAAAGAAAAGCGAGAAGGAAAAGCTTCAGGAAACCTATGCCAAGATGATGGCAGATGCGCATAAACTATCGCATAGCAACCGAACTGCTGCGGACAAATTGATGGCAGAAGCAGAAGAGGTGGCCAAGCAAATCGACGCCCTCAACAAGGCTTAATCCACTTTATTTTCTTGAGTAATCGTCCTGCAATCGGACAATGTCAGCTTCATCAGAAGGATGATTTGGATCAGTATGCATCCAAATCTCGGCAACTACTCCCCAACCTTTCGTACCAATCAAACGATGGCGCTCTCCCTGCTGAAGCGAAACTACTTCATGAGAGACCATAGGTACGTCGGCTCCTTGGTCATCGTCTAAACTCCTACTTATTGCAGCTTCACCTCCTACCAAGGTCCATAGCTCCGCACGACGGTAATGGTACTGCCAAGAAAGTCGCGCTCCAGGTGCTACCAGTAAAAATTTGGGGCTTAACTTCTGCGCATACTGCTCTTCAGAAAGTGTTACTTCAGGGAAAAATTGGGCTTTAAATGCTCGAATCTGCGTTTCATCCAACACAAAAAATCCGCCCCAAGGGCGCTCAAAATCTTGGGTGGAAATCGAAAATCCTGCCTCGCCTAAATAGCGTTCTACAAATTCAGCAATTTGAGTTTTACTCAAATCGGGGGAAAGAATAAGTGGTTTCATACACTAGAATTAAAAAAGAAATTAAAGGTAGACATTTTTCTAGTTTCCAACTTGGAGGTCAATAAAATTGTCAAACTGCAGTAGAAAATGGGATTTCAAATGAAACAGTCTCCACTTCCCTACTTTCTTATTTAAATTACCGATACCTTCTTTGATTTTTTTTAAAAAGTATTTTTATGCCGCCCAATATTTTGCGTATTTGATGGCTCACTTCAGAGTCATGCACCTAATTAATCCACAAAAGGCCCTTACTAAAATTGAAGGCGTAGTTGAAGTAAAAAACTACCTGCTACGAATTCGCCTAATCAAGAATTTGTACCAGAAAGGCGCTTCTACTGCCAATGAAGTTTGTGGGAGTATGGGAATTTCCTTACCCACAGTAAATACCCTCTTGACAGATCTAATGCGTTCGGGAGAGGTGATCAAACAAGGTCGTGCAGCATCACAGGGTGGAAGGAAGCCAGATTTATACCGATTGGCACCGGATGCATTCTATGTTGTAGCTGTAGACCTCAGCAAGTATTCCTGCAGCTTGGCACTCTTCAACTGCCAACAGGAAATCGTACGGGAAAAAGTGACGCATAAACTCGTGTTAAACAATGAGCCAGAGACCTTCGAACTACTTTGTCAGCACATCGAGAGCTACCTAGAAGCATCTGCCCTCCCTTTGGACAAAATCATTGCGATCGGACTTTCCATGCCAGGATTGATTGATTCCAAGGCTGGGATTAACCATACCTACCTGAATTTTGGAGGAAAAAGCTTACAAGAACACCTCGAAAACAGGTTTCCGCAATCCATATTTTTGGAGAATGATGCGCGAGCCATGACGCTTGCAGAATACAAGTTTGGAAGGGTTGAAGCTGCCCAACACGTGCTGGGAATTTTTGTAGGATGGGGTATCGGACTGGGGATCATCGTGGACGGGAAAATCTACCAGGGTACTTCTGGATTTGCAGGTGAATTTGCGCACTCCCCACTTTTTGAATCGCAAGAGATCAATTGCACCTGCGGGAAAAAAGGCTGCTTGGAAGCAGTAGCCTCGGGTACCTCCATCGTCCGCATGGCTGAAGAAGCACTGTTGCTCGACAAAGACAGCATCCTAGCACGTATGGCCAAAGCCTACAAAGGACCACTCGACCCCAATCTTGTGGTGCGTGCAGCCCAAGAAGGAGATCAACGTGCCATCACCATCTTGTCAGAGGTAGGCCTTAATCTGGGAAGGGGAATTTCCATGCTGATTCAGCTCCTCAATCCTGAACTCATCATCCTTGGCGGTGTGGTAGCTGAAGCCAATCAGTATATTTTGACCCCAATTCAACAAGCGTTGAATGTGTACAGCATGGCCAAATCCCGAGAAAAAACCAAGATTGCGCTGTACCAATTGGGAAATGAAGTGGGATTACGAGGCGCCGTTGCCGTGGTTACCGATAAACTATTCGAAGAAGTCCTTACCAAGTAAAATTGATGCTGGTTCAATGAACCACATCCTTTGCAAGTATAATCAGGTAATCCGTATGCTGTTCTGAAATCAATCCTACATCGTAACAGATCTGATACAACTGGCCATCCTGGTCTACACCTTGATGGGTCATGTATCGAAAGTTAAAACCTTCTAGTAATAAGCATTCTCTGTCAACCTTTGTTGGCTTCTTTTCCAATGCGAGAAATGCGAGCAGGATAGCTCTGTTCCGCTTCAGAACTCGGTTAATGATTCGTATCTCTTTATTTTGAACTGAATTTTGCTGATTGTTGAAGTTATTTCTGCAACCCTCGTCACAAAATTTCTTATCCAATCTCCCATGAAGGACTTGAGCACAGCAATGGCAATAGCGCTTTTCTGTTGGCATAGTTGAAAAAATTAACTGCTCAGAAGGATGACCTTCAAGCAATGGTTACAAAAAAATCAATTTAAAAAATTCTCGAAAGGGAGAAATCCCCCCTTTCGAGATCTTTAATTTAGAATTTACGATACTTTCCGTCGAGGAACTTGTTTGCTTTTCGCTCCGCGAATTTTGCTTTTTTACTATTCCAGTGGAGGGTTTCGTTTGGAAAACGGCCTGCAATCACCCCAAGAAGAATGGTCTCGGTCAAGCGAGCTGAATAGGAAAAAGGTGCGCTGCACTCTCCATTACCCAAACAGGCATCTACAAATTGGTGGTAATGCTTCTTGCTTTCCCCTACATAATCCTTCACTGGAGCACCCAAATTGAACGGAGTCACATCAAATTTCTTGTACTTTCCATCCACAATCCATCGAGGAAGCTGCTGGAAGTGTGGCAGTAGCAATCGTCCTTTTTCACCTAGAAACATGGCACCTTGATCTGGAAGTTTGTCTCCATTGGGTAGCATCAAATCCTCATGTTGATCAGGTGCTCCAACTCCATCGTACCAAACCCACTTCAAGGTATCTGTGGTGTAAGGTGTCGCTGGAAATTCATAAGTCACGATATTATTCTCTGGGAATCCAAAACCCGTTGGCTTTCTGCAGTTGTTGACAATGGTACGAGGCACGTCTAGCTGAAGTGCATTGTAGGGTGTGTCAAAAATATGAACTCCCATATCACCAAGCGTACCACAGCCGTAGTCCAACAATTTCCTCCAATTACCTGGATGGTAAACCCCCTCCTTAAAATCTCGCTCAGGAGCTGTGCCCAACCATAAGTTCCAATTTAGATTGCTCGGCACTGCATCGCTACCCTTGGGTTCTTTTCCGTCATATCCCCAGTTTTTGGGAGACCAAGCACGAACCGTATGGACCTTGCCGATGATCCCAGATTGGATGAGTAACGTAGCTAGCTTGTAATCGTAAAAGGAATGTACCTGAATTCCCATCTGGGTGACTAAATTCTTTTTTTCAGCCAACTTTTTCATCGCTCTGGCTTCTGTCACGTGGTGGGTAAGCGGTTTTTGACAATACACAGCCTTGTTCATCTCCATAGCCATCAAAGAGGCTGGCGCATGGGTATGGTCCGGAGTGGACACCACGACCGCGTCAAACTGATCTTCCATTTCACTCAACAGCAAGCGGTAATCCGCGTAGGTCTTTGCTTTAGGGAAAAGTGCTGTTGCATTACTTAAGGCATTCGAATCCACATCGCAAAGCCCCACTACTTCTACCATGGCATGGCTGGAGATGGCGCGCAAATCCTCCATTCCCATTCCACCCAAACCGATGTGAACGGTCCTAAGTTTGCCTTTGGCAGTTACTTCGGCAAGAAGTGCTGGAGCCAAGGATAAGCCAGCAATGCCTAAGGCTGACTTCTTGATAAAATTTCTACGATCGATTACTTGATAGTCTTTTTTCATAAGTAAAAGGGGTATTCATGGGTTTATTGTAATTCTTTGATTTTGATATTTCGAAACCGGACCACATCACCATGGCCCAAAAATCCAATATGTCCTCGACTTCTTTGGAGTCCAGGATGTTCTTTTTTGTCTAACGTACCGTTTTTACTGGCTTCAAGGTAATTGCCTTCCAAAATCACTTCCCCATTGAGCACAACAGTTACATATGGATGCTGCACGCGTACCTCCTGCTGATTCCACTCTCCCGTAGGTCGCAAATAGCCCCGCTTGGCAGAAATTACTCCATAGACCGATCCATGGTATTGGTACGGCTGTAGGGTTGCATATTTTTCTGCTTCATTGTCCAATATCTGTAATTCTTTCCCCACATAGGCGGCATCCCCTTCTAGTGGTGCATGAATTCCCAAGCCATTGTTGGCCCCAGGGGTTAATTGAAACTCAAATCGCAATACAAAATTTCCGTATTCCTTTTCGGTGTATAAATTTCCACCTCCCCCGCCTTGGGGTTCAATGACGATCATACCATCTTTGACCAGGTACGAACTTTTGTTCCCTACCCATCCAGACAAGGTCCTCCCATCAAATAGGGATATAAAACCTTCATCTTGAGCCTGTAACGTGCTTACTGGCAAGAAGTATAGCAACCCAATTGAAATAAATGCGGCAAGAATTCGAACAGATGAATGCATAGTGAATGAAAAAAAACTGGCGTATACAAATCTAAAAGTGTTCTTCAATTATTCCCCTTTTTTCATCAAAAAAACACAGTCTCAACAAAAAAAGAGAACCCGTCTACTCAGTACATGTCGAATCCCTTCAAAATTAATCCCCTAAATTTGAAACAGACAGCCCGTATTCGGAGTTTAAACCGTACCCGCGAACTGAAGTTCAATCCGTTATGCGAACCAAATTGCAAATGATACTCAAATCAAAATTTAGCTATCCCATGATCGCCCTGATTGCATCTCTTCTCCTTGCTTGTAATGGAGGATCTACTCCTACGGAATCCAAGAATCCTTCAGCAGAATCAGAAGATCCCAAAGAAATCTTCTCCGCATCTCAGCAGGTTGCCACCTTTGCTGGAGGTTGTTTTTGGTGTGTGGAAGCCCCTTTTGAGGATCTAGATGGGGTCATATCTGTAGTTTCAGGTTATTCCGGAGGAAAAGAAAAGAACCCTACCTATGGCGAAGTGGCTGGAGGCAAAACTTCACACCGGGAGTCGGTTCAAATTACTTTCGACCCTGAAGTGATTAGTTATGCTGAATTGGTCGATATTTTCTGGCAAACCTACGATCCTACAGATGTAGGAGGCTCTTTTTTTGATCGGGGTACGCAGTACGAGTCAGCCATTTTCTTTCACAACGACCAACAAAAAAAGGTGGCCGAGGAGAGCAAAAAGCTTCTGGATCAGTCCAAACGATTCTCCAAGCCCATTGCTACACCCATCATCAAGTTTACCAACTTCTACCCTGCTGAGGATTACCACCAGGATTACTACAAAAAGAGCCCTCAAGATTACTATGCTTACCGAAGAGGTTCAGGTAGAGATGCATTCATTCAAAAACATTGGCCTGAGCTCAGTGCTAAAAAATACCCTTCGCCATCTAAAGGAGACCTAAAAAGTAAATTGAACGAACTTCAGTACGAGGTCACCATGGAAGGAGCTACCGAATTTGCCTTCAACAACGAATACAATGGCAATAAGGAGGAAGGAATTTATGTTTGTGTAGTGACCGGAGCCCCCCTATTTAGCTCTAAGGATAAATATGAATCTGGCTCTGGATGGCCAAGTTTTACCAAGCCTATCGATGCACGGATCATTGACAAGCCCATTGACAAAACATTAGGCATGATGCGGGTAGAAGTGCGAAGTAAGTTAGGAAACTCACACTTAGGCCACGTCTTCAACGATGGTCCAGCGCCTACAGGTTTGCGCTACTGCATGAATTCCGCCGCCATGAAGTTTATCCCCAAATCCCAAATGGAGGCTGCAGGTTACAAGGATTACCTTTGGGTAGTGGATTGATCTGCAGCAGTTACAAACCCATTGGTATTCAAGGTACTAGCCCAGTAACTTTCGGAAAGTAAGGTTGATTCTTGGATGGTTTACCCTTTTTGTTTTGGGGAGCTGGTGTTCCCAGTGATGCTGACTTGCTCCCTCCATTAGTAGCAGGCTACCATGGGAGAGTTCAAGATTTATTTTAGGTTCTTTTTCTTTGTAAGGCCGTAGTTGAAAAGAGCGGCTAGCCCCAAAGGTGAGTGAAGCTATTTTTGGGTTTTGACCTAAGACGGCTTCATTGTCTCGATGCCAACCCATGCTGTCTTGACCGTCTCGGTAATAGTTGCAGAGCACGTGAGTGAATTCATGCTGAGTGAAGTCCTGCAATCGCTGCTTAATTGTCTCCAATTCCTTCGTAAAGGGCTGCGCCTGCATCGCAATTCCAGAATACCCATAAGGCACCTTTGGATCCCCATAGAGCGCAGTAAGACGAGGCTGAAGGATTTGCTTGCCAAACATCCAGATCGGCTCCTGCTGCCAAACTAATCCCTCTTGAAGCAGCTTGAAATAAAGATCTGCTTCTTCCAAAGAAAAAAAATCGGGGTGTAAATAAACCTCCCCTAAAAAAGGGAGGAGGTTGCTGGTTTCGAGGGGAAGTAGTGCATATTGCATACCTATCAACTTGTCATCAAGGCAACATGTTTGGAGCAAAAAAGGAGAAAAGGACTGCCTCCGGTCGGAAGTTAGATAGGCCCGCCTACCGCCTGCCTACCGCAGGCAGGAAGGTAGGTTACTCCTTTGTCCAATAATCAATTACCGTTACCTTATCCAAATGTGGACCCAAGAGACCTACAAACTCCTGATGCGCAGGATGTGGGATATAGGTATCACGGTCTTCATCAGAGTGAAAGGTTACGGTAAAGGCATGCGTTAAGCCCTGGTTGAGTCCTTCTGGGCTAGAGTTCACCCCCCATTCAAAGCCTTTGATTTCAGAGATTTTTGAAGGTAAGGCTTGAAAAGCAGCTACTATCCCATCGATATCTTGGGGAGAGGAAGTTGCTTTAAATCCAAATAGGACTACATGGCGAAGGACTGAATCTGGCATAGCTGCATTATTTTGGTTGATTTCTGGACTAGTACTCGAAAGTGTTTCTGCTTCCTTTTCTTTTGGTGCACAAGAAAGTAGAAGGAGGAAAGAAATGATGTAAATCAGGCTATTTTTCATGGGATAGGAAGGGTTGAGAGGATCAAAGTAAGTGTGTTAGCTCAGTTCAAAACATAGTTTAGAAGTCGATAAAGCTAAACTTCTGAATTGAATAATAAAATAGGATTACCCGCAATTTTACGAGTGGACCAAAAAAATACTAGAGATCACTTCGGATTTTATTTTCAGGCAACTGTTTGCAAGTTGGGAGGTAAAAAAAATCCCCAAGCGACTGGGTCACCTGGGGATTTTTAGCAAGGGAAGGTGGAATTACTTAACCACTTTCACGTTAACGGCATTGATACCTTTCTTTCCTTGTACCAATTCGTACACTACTTTGTCATTTTCACGGATTTCGTGAACCAAACCTGTGTGGTGAACGAATACGTCCTCACTATTATCAGATGGGGTAATGAATCCAAAGCCTTTGGTTGTGTTAAAGAATTTTACTGTTCCTTCATTCATGATTTTTGAAATTTTGATTTGTTTTTACTCGATTTTGATTGGACTGATTTGAAATAAATTTTTTCTCTACTGGCGGTTCTGGAGGAGTATCAGAGATGTTTCCGAATTCATCCACATAAGCGATCATGTTATCGAGACTTCCATCTTTTGGTTGTCCTTTTCGCTCAAGCTTCTTCTCCATTTTATCTTTCTGCTTTCTCTTCTTTAGTTCCGCCTTTTGTTTTTTGATAAATGTGTTTTGATTTTTTGACATGCAAGTGGTTTAGTTTACAAATGTGATGGCATGACCTACTTTACCGGCTCTGCCTGTTCTTCCGATTCGATGGATGTAAGCATCCATTGTCATCGGTAGCTGATAATTGATCACATGGCTCACATCAGCTACATCGATCCCTCTGGCCGCAACGTCAGTTGCTACCAATACTCGGATGTCCCCACTCTTGAATTCATCGATCATTCTGTTTCGAAAATTCTGGGACTTATCTCCGTGGATTTGACCGGCTTTGATACCGGCTTGTACTAACTTTTTAGCTAAACGATCCGCTAGCCTTTTAGTTTCAGTAAATAGAATTACTTTTTCCAATTCTGGGTTTGCGAACAAGTCTGCTAGTACATCAAACTTATCTTGTCCTTCTGGAACACGAATCGTTTGTTGCTCAATATTTTCATTGGTAGACCCCCCACCAGAAACCTTCACCTCTAAAGGATTAGAAAGTAGGCCATCAATCAATTTCTTTTGACCCGGCTCAAGCGTTGCTGAAAACAAGAGCGTTTGATCTCTAGTCCCGATTCGATTGACAAGTTTATTGACGTCTAGGACAAAGCCCATATCCAACATGCGGTCAAACTCATCCAAAACAAGGGTGTTTACTTTCCTGAGATCTAATTCACGACGGTCTGAAAGGTCTAAAAGCCTTCCTGGGGTGCCTACAATCACTTGAAGCTTGCGCTGCAATTTCTGGTGATCAGAATTGATATTGGTTCCTCCGATAAAAGTGGCAGAGTAAAGCTGCATACCTAGGGTAAGCGACTTAAATTCTTCTTCTATCTGCAAGGCCAACTCTCTTGTCGGTGTCACCACCAAGGCAGTGTAGTTTCTAGGATCCTTCAGCGCATGCTCAATGATAGGAATCAAGAAGGCGGCAGTTTTTCCTGACCCTGTCTTTGAAATCGCCATCATGTCTCTTCCTTGAAGGAGGGGTTGAATGGATTGCTCCTGAATGTTGGTAAGCGTCTGGTATCCTTTTGCGAGGATATTTTGAAGCAACTTAGCCGTCAAACCAAGGTCTGCGAAGGTCTTTTCCGTACGGAATCCTTCTTGTCCACTGGGCTGGGCTTTTTTAACAAATAGACGGGGATCTAGAGTAGATTCCTTCTTTTTTACCGTTCTGCGGTCCTGATTTCCTCCGCGAGGAGCTGGTGCAGGTTTGGTGTTTTTTCTTGTAGAGTTATTCATCAGTTGGTTTTAAGCTTTGACAGGCTGCATTTCTACATTACCTAGGTGGTAAAGCATTTTCGCGTGGGCCTTCAATGCATCAAAAAATGTCTTTTTTGTATAATATGGAATATTGTATTCTGCCGCAGTAGCCTTTACAATTGGGGCAATGTGGCGGTAATGTACATGGCAAATATCTGGGAACAAATGGTGTTCAACTTGATAATTCAACCCACCAATCGCCCAAGAAAATAAGTGATTATTTTCAGAGTAATTTGATGTGGTAGCTAATTGGTGCAGCATGCGCTCTCCCTCAACGACACCAAACTCGTTGGCCTGTGGGAAGGATACTTCTGGCATGATGTGGGCTGTTTGGAAAACCAAAGAAATGCTAAGACCTGTCACAAAGTGGAGCGCAAGGAATGCAAGTATGATTTCACCAACTCCAAATGGAGAGAAGGCAATCGGCAATCCAAGAATAATGAAATAGTAAACCAACTTCCAAGCGATGATTTTCAACACCGTATTTCGGTATACATTTTCACCTTTGAACATGCCCATCTTGTAATAGCGATCAAAGCGGATAAAGTCTTTAGATGTTACCCAAGAAACCGTTGATAAACCGTAAAAGATCCAAGTATACCAATGCTGAAAGGAATGCATCTTATTCTTAGGAGCATGAGGAGAGAATCGAAGGAAAAAAGGAGCATTGATGTCATCGTCTCCTTCAGGGATGTTGGTGTACGAATGGTGAAGTACGTTATGTTGTACTCTCCAAACTGTCGCATTGGCACCAACTAAATTGAGTGTGTAGCCAAGCAACTTGTTGATTTTAGGGTTCTGCGAATAGGTGCCATGGATGGCATCGTGCATAATTCCCATCCCTATGCCTGCCATTCCCAATCCACTTGCTACATAGCAAGTAAACAATTGCCAAGTCTGATCCACTGCTCCCGTAGTTACAAGAACAATCGGTACAAAATACAAGCACAACATGACAAAAGTCTTGAACATCATTTCCTTGTTCGCAAACTTGGTTTGTTGCGTAGAAGTGAAATAAGTATTGACTCTGCTTCTAAGTGTGGTTGAAAATTCAGACAGAGCTGAATCAGAAAATCGAATGGTCTTAATAATAAGGTAGTTTGGGTGAAACTAGTAAATCTGGGTTCTCTAAAGGATGTTAACTGCAGGTTTTAACTCAAAAAGAATGACTTCTGTTGAATTAAAAAAGTAGAAGAAAAAGAAGTAAAACCTGTGTTGGAGAACTCTTGATTTGCTACTTGTGGCAGGTGAATCGCCGATGCTAAACTTGATAACAAGTATCGAAAACATTTTCCCGACATACAAGAGTAGGTAAAGAAAACGAGAATTCCTAATTTATTGGAATGAAAGGAAGCCTAGAGGGCTGTTTCCCAGCACATTTTCATTGGTTCAGTCCTTTGTTAGGTTATCCCCATCATGCATCTTTTCAAGACAGGTAGCAAACCAGCATCGGGAAAAATAGAAGGTCCGTTAATCAATTGACCAACGCCTCACTTAGAATTAGATTTTGCAGCTTTTATGGGTTTGAAGGGCCCAAACTTATGTTGCTCCTCTGAAAATCCGTCAGTAAAAGGCCCGAAGGGATGGTCCATGGGCTTCTTTGAAATATCTGGCCAATCTTGTGAAAGGTCTTTCGTGGGTCTCTCCATGCTATTGACATAGGCGGCAAGATCCCAAGATTCCTCATCGCTCAAGATAGGCTGCTCGAATGTCGCGCCCAAAGGCATGTTTGCTTTTACATAACCTGCAAACCGGGAGAGGCGATAAAGCCCTGCTCCATGATTGTAACTCGCTTCTCCCCAAAGTGGCGGATACACATAGCCGGTACCATACGGTTTGGCCTGTCCTTTTCCATCAGTCTGGTGGCAACTTGCACATTGTTTCTCGTACACAAGCTTTCCCCTTATTGGGTCTGCTGCACGATCCAAAAGTGGCACTTCATAGAGCCCAGACCCTATCGGTATTTCACCTTTAGGAACCTCCTTCCCTACCCAGTTGATATACGCTACCATGGCTTTCATCTCTTTGGAATCTCTAGCCAATGGCTTGCCGTTAAGACTGCGTTCAAAACAATCGTTGATTCGCTTCTGAATGTCTTCTTCGGTTCCAGACCTTGCTCTGAATTTTGGATAAGTAGCAGCTACAGCACTGTAATTGTTCCCAAAAGGAGCCGTTCCCGCTTGCAAATGGCAATTTTGGCAGTTCATTCCATTTGAAATGGCTTTTACCTTGCCCTTTGGTCCCAAGTATTCTGCAGTATTTGCTACCAATTCCTTCCCGTAGTTCAGCTCTTCTGCATTGGGCTCCTGATCCATAACTGACCAATCAGCTGCTTTCCATACGGTGGCTGGATCAACCAATGCCTTCACCACAGGAGTTTCAACGGCCTCCACAGGTATATCCTGAGGTCCTTCTGCAAGACTTGGCAACTGTATCCCAGAAAAAGATAAAAAAAGCATAAAACCCAGCCCCAACACTAAAGCCGTAGAAAGTCCGAGCAGGGCTACAACTAGGGATATAAGCTTAATAAATGGCTGCCTCATCGGAGTTAGATTCTTCTAGAAAAATACAAAGTTACGCTATCGGGACCCTCATTTCTTGTGACTCCGATCACTCAATCTTCTACAAATTAAAAAAAGTAGGTGAAAATCCGTTGGAATCGAGATAGAACCTGAAAACTTTGGTTCAGCTTGCGCACAGCTAATTACCCAAACAGCGCAGCAAGTTCAATTACAAGCCTGCCCGGTCAAATCCCGAACCACAGCAACTAATTTGCATTACACGGATGAAATCTGCGCTTCAAAAACCAGTTTACCCTGAACTCGCCCTTGTAAAAAAGGAGATGATTTGTCCCCTAGAACGGTTAAACTCACCTCATCCCCTCCCTTGCATTCTGCCAAGTAGTTTATCGCAAGTTGAGAAGGAAACATTCCCTGTACAGCCACCCTATTTTCTACCCAACGGATGTAGCTCGTATGGTTGACATGGTTATATAGGTCCAAATCAGAATGCTGTACCTGTATCAAGCTCGTATCCTGTAGTGGACCTGAAGGCTCCAACTTGATTGGTTGCCAGCTTGGAGCATCCTGTGGATTGAAAAGGGCGCTGGGCAATACAGATTCGGGCTTGAGGATCCTCTTTTTCTCAATATGTACCAATAACCAGGAGGACATCGCACGAGCTATCACTTCTTCCTGCTCATTCCAAACCATAAACTCTCGAAAAGCAAAAGCACCAGCCTGTCCTCTGCCTCCAGTGAATAATCGAAGGCGATCTCCCCAACGTGGAAATTGGTTTACCTTAATTTCGATTCTTGAAAGCGCCCACATCAATTGTTGCTCCAATAAAGACCTTCCAAAACCTTCAGAATCAGCATGCTTCCAAGCAATTTCTTGAAATAAATCTGCCAAACAGGAAAGGCGCATGTCTCCATGTGGATGCACTTGATAGGCTCCTACTTCGAATACCTTTTCAAACTGAAAGTTCTCAGGTAAACTCATGCTTCTGCTACGTTTTCTTGCGCATGAAAGATATTTTTGCTAAAACTAGTGAGCAACAGAATCCCTAATCCGTTAATTCCAATTAGTGCGAACGAAACTTTTAAATCAAAGAGTTCGGCCACAAAACCAATGAGCGGCGGGCCTACCAAAAAGCCAAAGAAGGAAATCGTGGACACCAGGGCTAGGGCTACACTAGGCGAATACAGTTTGGATCGGCCTGCAATACCGTAGGAAACGGGAACGATGGAGGCAACACCTGCACCTACCATCAAAAAGCCGATAGCCGCCGTCAACAGATTGGGAAAGCCCACCGACAGCAGTAGACCAAAGAATATGAGCAGCCCACTGACTTGAAGTACAGGAACCTTGCCAAAACGATTGCTTGCCTTATCAGTCACGAATCTCCCGGAGGCCATAGCACCCATAAAGCAAACGTAGCCTAAAGACACGTATTGAGGCTCTGCTTCAACGATTTTTTTAAAATAAACACCCGACCAATCAAACATGCAACCCTCAGCCATCATCCCCAAAAAGGAAATTACACCTACCCGAAGAAGCAGGGCATCTGGCTTTCGCAACACGAGTCCACCCTCCTCACCTGGTGCCGGCTTGTCATTGAGGACAAATTTTTGTGACAACAAAATCATTGCTGCAGACAGCAAAGCCACCACAACGTAGTGCGCTGCGGGAGAAAAGTTAAGGAAAATCATGCCTGCACCTACCCCTGCACCGGTAAAGCCGGCCATGCTCCAAATACCATGGAAGGAGGCGAGAATGCTTTTTCCAAACTGATTTTCCAAGCCCAGGGCTTGGGTATTCAACGAAATGTTCATGATGTTGCCCAGCACGCCAAAACCCATCAAAACTGGCGCTATTGTCCAGATACTTGGGGCCAAACCGATCAAGGGAAGGGAGAATGCGTAGGCAAAACTACAAATCAAGATGACGCTGCGACTACCGTAGCGATGTACCGACCAACCTGCGATGGGTAACCCGAGCATGGAACCTATGGGCAAACAGAGCAAAAGCGTGCCAAGCTGCCCTTCAGAGAGTTGGAACTTACTTTGAATGTCCGGGATGCGTGCAGCCCAGCTGGCAAAGCATATTCCCATAAAGAAAAAAAGTGCTCCTAGAGCGACCCTGCGTTGGGAAAGGTAATTCATGAGTGAAGGTGACTACAAAACAGGTCAAAGGTAAGCAGAAAGCAAGGGAAAGTGATACCAATTCCATCGACAGCACAAACTATTCTTGGGATCTAAGAGTTAAAGTAGAAATCTAAAGCCCATGGAATTTGTCATTGTAGGTAGCATCGTCCTCACCATCATTATTTTTATCCGGTTTATAGTCAAAAAGGTCTTTAACTAAAAAGTGCCGCCAATTAGTCAAGGCGACACTTTTTAAAAAAGAAATTATTTTTTGTTTGAGAATCGAATCAATTGGGGAAATATTTTTCAAACCTGCCATATACCCAGGTTCCCGCCAAGGCTGCCACCAAGGTTACCAAAACAACGGTGTATCCACTTCCAATCTGTGCAAACAAAGGTCCTGGGCAGGCGCCCGTAATGGCCCAGCCAAGCCCAAAAATAAAGCCACCAATCACTTGGCCTTTTTTAAACTCTTTGGTGGGAATGACGATTGCTTCTCCCTGAATGGATTTGATGTTTAAACGCTTGATCAACTGAATTGAAATAATACCTGTCACGATCGCGGATCCAATGACCCCGAACATGTGAAAGGACTGGAGACGAAACATCTCTTGAATTCGGAACCAGGATATAATTTCTGCTTTCACAAAAACAATTCCGAAGACAGTCCCAATGAGCACATACTTCAATAAGGCTAGGCCTTTGTCTTTGGTTTGACTGGAGTTAGGTGCTACGCAGTTTGGATCAGCGATTGAACCCATTTTATCTGTAGTGTTTGACATAAGTTCTGGTGATTAAAATCCAACTAATTTCATAAGTGGCGCTAACAAAACGTGGGTCATGAAAAACCCACCGACCATAAAGAAGATCGTAGCCACCAAGGAAGGCCACTGCAAGGAACTAATCCCCATAATCGCATGGCCTGAAGTACAGCCTCCTGCATAGCGCGTTCCAAATCCCACTAGAAAGCCTCCAATCACAAAGAATAAAATTCCCTTTCCGGTAAAAGCCGCATCCCAGTTGAAAATTTCGAGTGGCATTAAGTCCGAAAAATTGGTGAGACCCAAGGCTTTCAAATCTGCTTGGGTAGCTTCTGAAATGACAATCGTGTCTGGATTGGCAAGGAAATTCATCGCAATAAAGCCACCAATTGCCGTTCCTAGAACAAATAGGATATTCCAGATCTCTTTCTTCCAGTCGTAGGTGAAAAAAGGTATTCCAGCTGGAACACAAGCCGCGCAAATGTGACGCAAGGAAGAAGAGATCCCAAAGGCCTTATTCCCAAGGATAAGAAGCGCAGGTACAGTGAGTCCGATCATGGGCCCTGCCACATACCAAGGCCAGGGTTGAGAAATCCATTCAATAAATTGATTCATAGGTGCTTAATAGGTTTACTCGTTCTATTTTACTGTAAAATAATCAAGATTTATCTTTGGATTGATATCCAGAGTAGAAATCTCTCCTTTGGTAGATTAGATTATTTTTTCCTTACAGCAAGGTGCTAGGACAAACATAAGCCGAAACCTCAATTTTGCCTAATTCCTTGATTGACTTAAACCCACCTGCGATATCGATTAGGTTATCATAGCCTCTAGCTCTTAGAATAGAGCTAAAAATCATGGAACGATATCCCCCAGCACAGTGCACGTAGTAGGTCTTGTTTTTATCCACCTTCAGCATGCTGTCGTTGATGTAGTCTAGAGGAGCATTTTCTGCCTCAATCACATGTTCTGAAAGGTATTCTGAATTCTTCCGTACATCCAAGATATTGATGTTCGGATCTCCTGCTTTGATCTTTGCAAATTCATCCACAGTGATCGAAGTGATTGAATCCACTTCTCTGCTGTCATTTTTCCAAGCAGCAAATCCACCTGCTAGGTATCCAATCGAATAATCGTAGCCCACACGCGCCAATCTGGTGATTACCTCTTCTTCTCTGCCTACTTCAGCAACCACCAAAATCTCTTGCTTCAAATCAGGAATCATCGCTCCTACCCAAACTGCAAAGCTTCCATCGATGCCAATGTTAATAGAGTTCGGAACAAATCCTTTCGCAAATGTTTGTGCATCACGCGTATCCAAGATCAAGGCGGAAGTTTCATTGGCAGCAGCCTCAAATTCAGCCGGATTCAAAGGTTTCACCCCTCTTTCATATACCACATCCATGCTATCGTAGCCTTCGATATTCATCATCACATTTTGTGGGAAATAAGCTGGAGGAGGAGTCAAACCTGTCAACACTTCCTTAATGAACGCCTCCTTGGTCATGTCTTGAAGCGCATAGTTGACCTTCTTTTGATTTCCCAAGGTATCGTAGGTTTCCTTGCTCATGTTTTTGCCACAGGCAGAGCCAGCACCATGTGCAGGATATACGATCAAGTCATCTGAAAGTGGCATCAGCTTGTTTCTCAAAGAATCGTACAGGTAGCCTGCTAACTTTTCTTGATTGAGGTCTTTTACTATCTTTTGCGCCAAGTCAGGACGCCCTACATCGCCAATAAAAAGGGTATCACCTGTGAAAATTGCTTCTTCTTTTCCCTCTTCATTGGTCAATAGGTAACAAACCGATTCCATGGTGTGACCTGGGGTATGGAGTACGCGAATTTTGGTTTTACCCAAGGTAAATACCTGGTTGTCTTCGGCCACGATGGCATCAAAGCCTAGGGCCATTTCCGTAGGACCATACACGATTTGTGCGCCTGTCTTAGCAGCTAGGTCCATGTGGCCAGAAACGAAGTCCGCGTGAAAATGCGTTTCAAATACATATTTGATTTTGGCATTTCGTCTTGCTGCCTTTTCAATGTAGGGCTGTACTTCTCTAAGCGGATCGATAATGGCTACTTCTCCGTTTGATTCTATGTAGTAAGCACCCTGTGCCAAACATCCAGTATAGATTTGTTCGATTTTCATATGATTGCGTCTTTTTAGGCCTTCAAAAATTTAGGTAAACTTAAAACTTGTGGTTCTTGGGTTAAATGACTTTTGTCACAGGAGATCAGACTTTAGCCAATAGGCTATTTTCGATGTGGTGAATAAGCTGAAGGGTAGGAACCAGCCCAGACTGCCTCCATAAAATTTTTCCTTTCGCAAAAAGGATCAACGTAGGTACTCCCCTCACTTGAAATTTACTTGCAGCAAGCGGGTTGCGGTCTACATCCACTTTTAGAATCTTGACCCTGGCTCCAAGCTGCTTGGAGGTATCCTCCAAAATAGGCTGCATCATTTTGCATGGACCACACCATTCGGCAAAGAAGTCAACCAATACCGGGGTATCCCCCTCAATTAGCTCTTGAAATGTTTTGGACTTTGGAAGCATGTTGATTTAGTTTTCAAATTACCCCACAAATCTACCACCCGCTCTACCCTATTCACGGTAATCTTTGTCACATGACTAGCCAGGCTTCATTTAGAAAGGTTAAAAATTTCAAAAATTCTCGAGTTGGTCTAAAATTTCATAGTTTCGTAGCTCTAATTGAACGAATTAATGCTCACTTACAAGCAAATCAACAACCTCAG
>CANHCD010000013.1 GCA_947458795.1 Cyclobacteriaceae bacterium
ACCGTACCGGAACAGGAACTATCAGCGTTTTTGGACATCAAATGCGGTTCAATCTTGCAGATGGCTTTCCTGTGGTGACTACCAAAAAGTTACACCTCCGTTCCATCATCATCGAGTTACTTTGGTTTTTGAGAGGTGAATCCAATATCACCTGGTTGAAAGAAAATGGGTGTTCGATTTGGGACGAGTGGGCGGATGAGAATGGAGATCTTGGCCCGGTCTATGGGTACCAGTGGAGACACTGGCCCGATGGAAAAGGCGGAGAAATCGACCAGATCAAAAACCTGATCCATCAAATCAAAACCAAACCAGACAGCAGAAGACACCTCGTCAGCGCCTGGAACGTGGCCAACGTAGATGACATGGCCCTCCCACCCTGCCATACGCTCTTCCAATTTTATGTGGCAGACGGCAAATTGTCTTGCCAGCTCTACCAACGAAGTGCAGATGTTTTTCTTGGAGTTCCTTTCAACATTGCTTCTTACGCCCTATTCACGATGATGGTCGCCCAAGTCTGTGACCTGGAGCCTGGGGACTTTGTACATACCTTTGGGGATGCTCATTTGTATCTGAACCACCTGGAGCAAACGGAACTGCAACTTAGCCGAGATTGCAGACCACTGCCTACCATGAAGATCAACCCAGCAGTGAAAGATATCTTCTCCTTCACTTACGAAGATTTTGAGTTGCTGAACTACGATCCCCATCCACATATCAAGGCGCCAGTAGCCATTTAATTCAAACTACAGGTTCCGCTGCCAATTTGGTTGGAACACGAAAAAAAAGCGCCTCTAGAATTTCTGGAGGCGCTTTTTACATTTATGGAACTGTAAGATTTAGTTACCCAATTCGTACTTGAGGGTTCTCCCCTTTTCCACTGCTGGAAGCCCTTCGGTCATCCAAAGCGGCGCAGGAGCTCCTTTTAAGTAATGGTCAAAGAATTGACTCAGTCGAACGGAAAGGTCTTTTGCATTTTTTCGTTGCACCAAGTTGTGATCCTCTCCATTGTATTGCAGTAGCCAGGCGGGCTTGTTGAGGCGCTTGAGCCCCATAAACATCTCTATTCCTTGGTACCAAGGCACAGATCCATCTGCATCGTTGTGCATGATCAAGACTGGAGTGTTGACACGATCCAAGGTGAATAAGGGAGAGTTTTCCAAGTAATACAATGGCTTTTCCCAAAGTGTCCCCCCGATTCGGGACTGAGTCTGCTCGTATTGAAACATGCGGCTCATGCCTGTTCCCCAGCGTATGCCTCCATAAGCAGAAGTCATATTGACCACCGGAGCCCCTGCTCCTGCCGCCTTAAATAAATTGGTTCGAGTCATCAAATAAGCTACCTGATACCCTCCCCAACTTTGACCTTGAATAGCCATATTTTCGGCATCTATACCTCCTTGGGAAATAACAGCTTGTACTCCAGGCATAATGCAATCGTAGGCACTAGGTCCTGGAAGGCCTAGGTCATATTTGATATCCGGTACAAATACAACGTAATCGTTGCTTACAAAATAAGGGATATTGATGGTCGATCGGCTGGGAGCAGGTGGACGGTAATTGTGAAGGGTCTCACTGTTCCGCTCGTAGAAATAAACCATCATTGGGAATTTTTTTACCCCATCAAATCCTTCTGGCGTAAACAAAAGCCCTTGGAGCGGAGTCCCATCTTGAGCCAAATAGGATACCAACTTGACATTTCCCCACTTGACACCAGCTTGCTGTGGGTTGAGCGCTGAGGCCTTTACCAAAGAAGAAAAAGTCAAGTCACTTAAGTAGAGATCAGGACTATCTTTGTAAGTAGACCTACGAAAAAGGAGTTGTGAGGAATTTTCAGCCTTCCGAATTCCGTAATTGAGGTGATCAGTGAATAACAACTCTTTAGGGAGCCCTTTGCCTTGGTAGTTGGCAGAATAGAATCCACTTTTCTTGTTCACTTCATCAAAACCCGATAGAATGAGTGGCTCTTTGGGATCGATAGCTACCTCATCCACTTTCAAACGTTCTCTACGGAAAGAATTTTGTGTCCTACGTCCTTCTCCCCCAGTAAGGTTTTGTGCGGTTGAAGGATTTCGAGGATCCACCTTCCACAGATCAAAACGGTCATTGATCAGAAAGGATGCATCACCTTCCAGCCATCCTGCTGCACCATAACTACTTGGCAAGGAGGGAGAATCGTGTATTTCATCGTAAAAGGCTACGGGAATTGCAGCAGTCAAATTGATTTTTGCTTTAGCTTTTAGGTCATAGGCCACCCAAGAGCTATCCCTCGCATCGTACCAATAAGCATAATTTCCCCCAGGGGAAAGACGTGCAGATCCAGAGGCGTTTTTTTCAATCAAAGATTTATTTCCTGTGGCCAGATCAAGTAGGTACAGGTCGCGTCCGATTTGGATATCCCAACTGTAATTTTTACGATATGGTGCCTCGGTCCACGCAAGGGCAATGTCTTGCGTAATTTTGTTTTCGAGTTGGACTTCGTCTACCTCAGGAGTACCGAGCTGCACCACCTTCAAATCTACAAGTGAAAGTACGGTCAGGTAACTCTTCTTCTCTTCCTGTGACTTGTTTTTGAGTTGCATTGGCTGAATCTCATCATCCTGCCAGCCCCAGATATCTAGGCTTACTCTATCCTCGTCAAGCAAAGTACTGTCGTCTTCGTAGGAATAATCCTTGTAATCCATGGCTACACCAAAGAATAGTCTCTTTTCATCTTCAGAAAACCGAATGGAGGCATCAGGACTAATTCGGCTGTTTTCAAGTTTGACAGCTGATTTATCCAATTCAACAACCACCATTTTCTTTTTGAGGTCATAGACCTGCAACTTATGACTTGGCTTTTTGGACTTTAGGGAATCGTCGCTCGTCACGAAAGACAAGAAAGAAGACTGGGGAGAAAAAGACATTCCTGTGTAGGTCGTCATCTTTTCATGAACCAGCCTTTGCTCTCCAGAGGTCAAATCAAGCAAATGAAGGGCTGCATTGTCTTGTTTTTCTTCTTCAGCAAGCAGGTAGTACAAGAAATCGCCATTTGGAGCAAAGCTGAAGGACTTCACCCGATCTAGCTCCCATTTTTTTGTCCCATCAAGTGATCTCACGAGCAATTTGGTGCCGTCAGTCTTTTTAGGTTTTTCTACTTTCTTGGTAGAATCTGAGGGACTCTGCTCCTTGGGACTGTCCTTTGGGGCCACCTCCTTTTCAAAATGGATCGCGATCCAACTTCCCTTTTCCCTCGGGGTAGCAAAAGATTTTACTCGGGCGATTTTTTCCAATTTACCTGTGGCCAACTGAAGAATAAATAAACTATCCTTAGGCAGGTCATCGGCCTTTTTCTTCTTTAGTTTGAGCGCATAAACCGAATCTTTCTGGGCTACGATTTTACCTACTGCATAGGCATCATCAACTGTAAATTGAAAGCCAGTTCCTCGAGGAATTAGTTGCTTCTGAGAGGGAGTCTTGAATGGAAAAATTTCCACCCTTCCATCCCCCTGTTGAGGCGAGATTTGGTAGCCCACAAAAGCTCCATTCTTGGTGATTTTTTCAGCAGAAAGGCTTTCCCATCCATCGT
The DNA here is from genome assembly GCA_947458795.1 of Cyclobacteriaceae bacterium. Taxonomy (GTDB): domain Bacteria; phylum Bacteroidota; class Bacteroidia; order Cytophagales; family Cyclobacteriaceae; genus Algoriphagus. The sequence goes on from CANHCD010000013.1 coordinate 3,566, forward strand.
AATCCGCATGGGTAAGTGCTCGTTTTTGCTGCGCAAACAGCGATTGAGAGATCAATAGAAGGGTAAAAACCCATCCAGTAGTGATTCGTAAGTTGATCATGAATGCAATTAATTACTTAGGGTAAATTCTTTTTCGATAAATCCTCCTCGTGTGGATGAAAGCTTAATTTTTCCTTTGACAGGGGCATCTCCTTTCATCTGTACGGTAAAGGTGGCTGTCTTCTTCTCGCCCGCTCCGGTGTAGCCAGCATAGATAGTTTTATCGTACAAGCTAGGCGTAACGATACGAACGGTCGCGTTTTGATCTCCTTTCAGCAAGTCCTTATCAAAATCTAAAGACACGCGATCCTCTTGCACGATTTTCACCAGTTTGGCCTGCTCCAAGGCAACAGGCAATTTCCCTGAATTGACCCAAGTTAAGGTCACTTGGTATTCGCCAGCTTTCACTTTTTTCACTTTCAAATCCTCAACTACCAGCTGAGGTAATCTCTTGGCCATCGCTAGGTTGAAGAGGGCTTGCTTTTTTGCCCAGCTTTCCAACTGCCAAGGGGGACCGTTTTGACCAAAAAACTTGGGATGAAAACCGCCGAGCTCCACTTCACCCAATTCAGGATGCCTAAAAGCAGTCCAGACCTTAAATCCTTTGCTTCCATTGGACTCATCATCCCACATCAGCCCGTCGTAATCGTCATAGATGCCATCGTTGTCGTAATCTTTCATGGCTCCATTGTTCCAGAGCTCATCCCCATACCAAATGCTGCCATAATAAAAGTAGCCGAAGTCAGGACCATGCCCGAATAGCGGCTCTGGCTTAAGTGGATCCCCCGTCATGGAATTGACCTTGTAGCGGGTGGCGTAGGTTTCATACACATCCCCAGCCCAAGGGTAAGCGGTAAATGATAGACCTAACTGATCCATTTCCTTGTAAATCGCCAAATCCTGTGGATACATGCGCTCCTCACTTTTGGAGGTGGAAGGTGGTCGCAAGTGCATCGGTACCCGAGTATCCATGGAGTTGACCACCGAAATATTGGGGTGACTCATCATCCACAAAACAGTCGCACGAGATTCAATTTCGCTGAGCGGATATTCTCCTGCACCAAATTGGGTATATCCCCTACCAGTCAGGTCTCCGCCGGTATTTGGACGCCAGTTTTCAGGGTAGTTGCGGTGAAGATCTAGTCCGCCAATCCCGTCTTCGTTGTATCGACCATCTCCATCGTTATCAATTCCCTCAGAATAGACGAGGTAATCTCCCTTGCCTGGGAAAGTTTGCTCCATCAGCCTTCCCTTGGGATCTTTTGGGTCAATGATGTAGTTGGCTTTTTCTTTTTCCTCTGGAGTCACTGCCTTTTTACGGACTTGATACAAGATCCCATCTCCATCCAAGTCTTCCTCTGGATCTTCGTCAAGCATACCGTCTCGATCGGTGTCCTGTGGCTTTACCGTACTTCGATTGCGCTGGGCAGTATGCAAGTACATGTTTGATCCATCCGGATTATTTTGAGGGCGTAGGTAAATCACCTTGGTATCGATTAATGCAGTGATTTCGGGGTCCTTGCCGTAATTTTCTAAGAGATGCTGTGTCATCCACAAGATCGATTCACTTGCAGTAATTTCACCAGAATGTCTACCTCCTTCAAAATACGCTGCAGGCTTATCTGTGTCCTTCCCAGTTTTTTTATTGGTCAGCGTCATTTGGTAGATTGGTCTCCCTTCAAAAGATTTCTCTACAACATATAGGTCTACCAAATCGGGATACTGCTTCGCCCAGGTTTCATACCAATGGTACATCACATCGACCGTATGGTATTTGGTAAAGTCGAGCGTAGCGCCTGGACGATATTCAACTTCTGGAAATTCGAACTTCTTGAAAAAAGAAGTGCCGTGACGTTCACCTGAAACTAGGTAGTGTTTGCTTTTTGTGTTTTTCTCAGGAAACACTTGCTCGGGCACAAAAGGCCTAACCTGTGCTAAAAGCGCAGTTGAAAGCAGTAAGATCGGGAAAAATAGGAGTTGTCTTTTCATGGAATGGGTTGTTGACTAGCTAAAAATAGGGAAGAGAAGTAGAGAATCAGTTGCCGTTAAAAAAAAATATACGGTAGAACACGGGTAAAAACAAAAAGGTCTCGTCATAGACAAGACCCTTTTCAGAATATAAACCCAAATATAACTTTAGAGATTAAAAGTTCTTTTTTAGTTTGAATTCTTCGGCCGATTTAAATTGGACAAGTCCTTTTTGAATTTTATGTTGAAAAACTCAAAATTAAATTTGGCAGCAGAACACTTTCACAAAGGAAATAGATTTTATACAAAATTGCAAATTGAAAAAATAATTTTGGAATATTTTAAACAATCTATAATTTCATGCATCCTTTATTAAAAATCATCTAAATCACACACCAAAAAATGGACAAAATTTTAGATATCGATAATGTTGATCTGAAGATTATCTCCTTGCTCAATGAAGATGCAAAGACTCCATACACTGAAATTGCTAAAAAAGTATTCGTTTCTTCCGGTACAGTCCATGTGCGGATGAAGAAATTGGAGGACATGGGCGTCGTAAAAAGTGCGACTCTAAATATTGATTTCTCCAAGCTAGGATACGATATATCGGCATTCTTGGGGATCTACCTGGAGAAAAGCTCACTGTATGATACCGTGATTGAAAAATTGAAAGGAATTGCTGAGGTAGTCAGTGCTTACTATACCACTGGAAATTACTCCATTTTTGCTAAAATCATCTGTAGAGACACCAATCACCTCCGTCTTGTGCTGGATAAAATCCAAAAAGTGGATGGAATTGACCGAACAGAAACTTTAATTGTCTTGGAAGAAAGTATCAATAGACCAATCTCGTTTTTTGACAAGGAGAAATAATTCTATTTAGATTAAATCTAGATAAATAAGGGAGCGAAAGCCTTTATTTCTACAGAAAAATGTGAAGCAAAAACTTCACATTTTTTTTTCGCTCCTAGTCAACTGATTTTTAGAAGTTTGACAACAGTATTCGCAAAAATACTAGGAGTCCCAAATGATTTTTAATGAGCCCACGAACATATTTTTTTGTTTGAATGTTGTACTTTTGCGATCAAACTATAATTAGTCTAAACAACTCAGTTCATGAGCAAAGACAACCAGATCTTAGAAGACCTCAACTCGAAAGAATACGAGCATGGATGGTCTGTTAATTTCGAGACAGATGAGGCCCCAATTGGCCTAAATGAAGATATAATTCGTTGGATTTCAACTAAAAAAGAAGAGCCAAGTTGGTTGCTGGATTGGAGACTAAAGGCATTCAAGATCTGGCAGGGCATGACCGAGCCTACTTGGGCCAATGTCAATTACCTAAAGATGGATTTACAGGCTTTGCGCTATTACTCTGCTCCCAAGCAAAGTAAAAAGGCAAAAAACATAAACGAGGTAGATCCGGAGTTAATTGCCATTTACGAAAGATTAGGAATTTCCCTCAACGAACAGAAAAGGCTTCAAGGGATTGCGATCGATGTAGTGCTTGATTCCGTATCTGTTGCCACTACGTTTAAAGAAACTTTAGGTAAGCTTGGAATCGTTTTTTGCTCCTTTAGTGAGGCAGTAAAAGAACATCCAGAGTTGATTCAAAAATACTTAGGCTCCGTAGTTCCGATGACGGACAACTACTATGCTGCATTAAATGCCGCTGTATTTTCGGATGGATCGTTTTGTTACATCCCCAAAGGGGTGCGTTGTCCCATGGAATTGTCTACCTATTTCCGGATTAATGCAGCAAACACGGGCCAATTTGAGCGTACGCTGATTGTAGCAGATGACTCTTCTTATGTATCATATCTGGAAGGTTGTACCGCTCCTCAACGTGACGAAAATCAACTGCATGCTGCCGTAGTAGAAATTTATGCCGGTGCTCATGCAGAAGTCAAATATTCCACCGTTCAGAACTGGTTTCCAGGTGATAAAGATGGAAAAGGCGGGATTTATAATTTTGTAACCAAGCGTGGAATTTGTGCCGGTGACCACTCCAAGATTTCTTGGACCCAAGTGGAAACTGGTTCGGCCGTAACTTGGAAATATCCTTCTTGCATTCTTAAGGGAGATTATTCGATTGGTGAATTTTATTCCGTAGCAGTTACCAACAACTACCAGCAAGCAGATACAGGAACTAAAATGATCCATATTGGTAAAAACACCAAGTCAAGGATTGTATCCAAAGGTATTTCTGCTGGTAAATCTCAAAACTCCTACCGAGGACAGGTTCAGGTCATGAAGCGGGCACACAATGCACGTAACTTTTCACAATGTGACTCCCTATTGATGGGCAACCAATGTGGAGCCCATACCTTCCCTTACATCGACATTGCCAATCCTTCCGCCAAGGTGGAACACGAAGCTACCACTTCAAAAATCGGTGAGGATCAAATCTTCTATTGCAATCAACGTGGTATTGCCACTGAAGATGCGGTAGCCTTGATTGTGAATGGCTATGCCAAAGAGGTATTGAACCAGCTCCCGATGGAGTTTGCCGTGGAAGCTCAGAAATTATTAGCACTTACCCTTGAGGGTTCGGTAGGTTAACCTACCGCGGCAGGTTTACCTACCGCGGTAGGTCAACCTCGCCGAAAATCAAACGCGCACCTTAGAATAACTAGCTCATGCTTTCTATAAAAAATCTACATGCCTCCATTGAAGGCACTCCTATCCTTAGAGGGATCAACCTTGAAGTAAAAGCAGGCGAGGTCCATGCCATCATGGGTCCCAATGGCTCGGGTAAATCTACCCTAGCCTCCGTACTTGCGGGAAGAGAAGAATACGAAGTCACCGAAGGAGAAGTTTTATTTCAGGGAAAAGAACTCCTACCCCTCTCCCCTGAAGACCGCGCTCGTGAAGGTGTATTTTTAGCTTTCCAGTATCCAATTGAAATTCCTGGGGTCTCTACGACTAACTTCTTGCGAACAGCGCTCAACCAGGTTAGAGAATACCGAGGCCAAGAACCACTAGATGCTGTCAAATTTCTTTCGTTGATGAAAGAAAAGATGGCCTTGGTGGAAATAGATCAAAAATTATTGAGCCGCTCTTTAAATGAAGGCTTCTCCGGTGGAGAGAAAAAGCGAAATGAGATTTTCCAAATGGCGATGCTGAATCCGGTACTCTCCATTTTGGATGAAACTGATTCTGGTTTGGACATTGATGCGCTTCGAATCGTATCCAATGGTGTAAATAAGTTGAAATCTGATACGACTGCAACCATTGTGGTTACCCACTACCAACGCCTTCTCGACTACATCGTCCCCGACTTTGTTCACGTCCTTTACAAAGGAAGAATTGTCAAGTCAGGCACGAAGGAGCTTGCCCTTGAACTCGAAGAAAAAGGCTACGATTGGATCAAAGAAGAAGTTGATTCTACTGCCACCGTCTGATCCCAACCGCCACACACATGAGTACCTTGACCCAACAGGAATTAGTTCTTGGTCTTTTTGAAGCAGCACCGGCTACTTTTCTTTCTTTGCGCCAACTGGGTAAGGAAAGTTTTTATGCCCAGGGTATGCCAGCTCTCAAATCCGAAGAATATAAATTCACCCCAATAGCCAAGAAATTGGAAAGCGGCTTGACTGATTTTTTTCCAGCCAAACCGATAAAAATAAGTACCGAACAGGTTAAATCGGCTGTATTTGCTGGTTTTGAAGGAGTAGTCTTGGTTTTTTCCAATGGCCAGTATTTGCCTGAACTATCCAATTCAACGGAAGGTCTTACTGTAAATCTACTTTCTAAGACTGAAAACACCCCTCTAGGAAGTATTGCCAAAGCGGATAATGATCCGTTCACTGCCTTAAATCAGGCGACTTTCACCGACGGACTCCATCTTTCCATTGACAACAAGAAGGTAATTGAGTCTCCGATTTTATTACTCCAGTTTCACCAAGCTCAGGGAGGTCAAGTGATTTCTCCACGGATTTGGATTGAAGCAGGGGATTTTTCAAAAGCCACCTTTATCGATTACCAGGTCTCCTTGGATGATGCCCCCTATTTTGTAAATAAGGTAGTAGAAATAAAAGGTGGGGTTCATGCGGACATTACCTACCACAGCTTACAAGAAGAAAGCAACCAAGTGATTGAGGTAAGCAATGTAGTGACGGATATCAAACAGGATTCCCAGTTTACTTCTACGCAAATCACCCTTTCTGGGGATATGGTGCGTAACAACCTGACCTTAAACTTATTGGAAAGCAACTCTGTAGGCAACATGTATGGCCTCTATCTGCTACATGGCAAATCCCATGTAGACAACCACACCAACGTAGACCATACGATCCCCCATGCGGAATCGAATGAACTTTACAAAGGCATTTTGGCAGACCAAAGCCGAGGCGTATTTAATGGTAAAATTTTCGTTCGCCAAATTGCACAAAAGACGAATGCCTTCCAGCAAAACAACAACATCCTGCTTTCGGATGATGCGATCATCAATACCAAACCTCAACTTGAGATTTGGGCAGATGACGTGAAGTGCTCTCACGGATGTACTGTTGGACAGCTTGATGAAGAAGCCCTATTTTATCTCCAGGCAAGAGGAATCGACAAAATCACAGCAAGAGGACTATTGCTGTATGCTTTTGCAGGTGAGGTGCTTGACAAAATCGAGGAAGATAGCCTTCGCAATTACATTGTAAATCAAATCCAAAAGCGACTCGGAAGTAATTTCTAAGCCATGTCCATCCAGGTCAATTCCATCAGGAGCCTTTTCCCCATACTTCACCAGGAGGTAAACGGGAATCCCTTGATTTATTTTGACAATGCCGCGACCACGCAAAAGCCAAAAGTGGTCCTAGATGCCATTCAGCAGTATTACGAAGTAGACAACTCCAACATTCACCGGGGCGCACATACCCTTGCGGATCGTGCTACACGACAGTTTGAGGAAACGCGCGAAAGCGTACGCGCATTTATCGGTGCTCGAGAATCAGCAGAAATCATTTTTACCCGAGGCACTACCGAAAGCATTAACCTGGTAGCCAAAACCTTCGGTGCCAAATACCTTCAAAAAGGAGATGAAATCCTCATTTCTACACTTGAGCATCACAGCAACATTGTGCCTTGGCAGATGCTTTGTGAACATACTGGTGCCATCCTCAAGATCATCCCTATTACGGATGCGGGGGAACTGGTGTGGGAAGAGTTTGAAAAATTGCTCAGCCCAAAAACCAAGTTGGTCAGTATCGTCCATGCATCCAATGCGCTCGGTACCATCAATCCTGCAAAAAAAATTATCGAAGCAGCCCATGCCATAGGTGCAAAAGTGTTACTCGACGGTGCTCAGTCTACTTCTCATTTGGACGTGGATGTACAAGCACTCGATTGTGATTTTCTAGCTTTTTCTGCACACAAACTTTATGGTCCTACTGGATTAGGAGTTTTGTATGGTAAACGGGAACTTTTGGAATCCATGCCTCCCTTCCTTGGAGGTGGCGAGATGATTCGTGAGGTGACTTTTGAGAAAACCACCTACAACACCATTCCTTTCAAGTTTGAAGCAGGCACCCCTAGTATTGCTGAAGTGATCGCATTTAAGCCTGCGCTGGATTTCATTACATCGACAGGCAAGGCAAACATTCACCACCATGAGAATGACTTACTGCAGTACGCAGTAGAATTGCTTCAGGATGTCAAAGGAGTCATCCCTGTTGGAACTGCTGCTGAAAAGATAGCCGTCTTCTCCTTCAACATTCAATCCATGCACCCCTTCGATGTGGGACAGTTGCTCGATGCCAAGGGCATTGCGGTACGCACTGGCCACCATTGCACCCAGCCTTTGATGCAGCGATTGGGATTAGAAGGTACCGTTCGTGCCTCCTTTGCTGTATACAATACCCGAGCTGAAGTAGAAGTATTTGCCCAAACAGTAGCCAAAATTGCTAGCCTAAAGAATAAATGAGCACGATCGCAGACATACAGAATGAAATCGTAGCCGAATTCGAGATTTTGGGTGAAGACCGAGAATCGACGATTTTTTACATCATGGAGTTGGGAGGAACCTTAGAACCCTACCCAGAATCTTTCCGTAAAGACGAGTACACTATTCAGGGATGTCAATCGAAGGTGTGGTTAGTGGCTGAGGAGCAAGAAGGAAAAGTAATTTACAAAGCCGATAGCAATACCGATATTACCAAAGGGTTAATTTCACTACTTATTCGGGTACTAAATCATCGAAGCCCGAAGGAAATTCTGAATGCCGATCTTGATTTTATCCCAAGAATTGGAATGGGAAATATCCTAGGCAGTCAACGATCAAATGGATTGGCAGCGATGATGAATCAAATGAAGCGCTATGCCCTAGCTTTTCAAACCAAGCAAAACGCCTAACATGAACGTTGACGAAGCATCTGAGAATAAAATACAAATTGACAACCTACGGGATAAGGTGGTCACAGCCATTAAATTGGTCTATGACCCTGAAATTCCCGTTGACGTGTATGAATTAGGATTAATATATGAAATCAGTGTTTACCCAGTAAACAATGTATTTGTATTAATGACACTTACCTCTCCAAATTGCCCTTCAGCTGAGTTTATTCCTTCAGAAGTGAAGGAAAAAATTCAACAAATCGAAGGAATTAACCATGTAGAAGTCGAGGTAACATTTGAACCACCCTATACCCAAGACATGATGTCTGAGGTAGCCAAATTAGAATTAGGATTTCTTTAACACGAAAAATAAACACGCAGAATTATGTATCCTGAAGAATTAATTGCCCCCATGCGCGCTGAGTTGTCTCTCGTTGGATTCGAAGAGTTTCGTACAGCCGATCAAGTAGCTGCCCACCTAGGTCCAGATCATAAAGGAACTACCTTTCTAGTAGTCAACTCCGTATGCGGATGTGCTGCTGGTGCTGCTAGACCTGGAGTAAAAATGGCTCTAGAACAAGCTGGCAAAAAGCCAACGACACTCGCTACCGTATTTGCTGGAAACGACCGCGATGCCGTTGCTAAAGTTCGAGAATTGGTATTGCCCTATCCTCCCTCCTCTCCTGCTATGGCCTTGTTTAAGGATGGTGAACTCGTACACTTTGTGGAGAGACACCATATCGAAGGAAGAAATGCCAAAATGATTGGAGAGCATTTGGTCGAAGTTTTTGAACATTTCTGTGATTAAAAAAAGTCCTTCGGGACTTTTTTGTTTATTCACCAAAAGAGGTTATCCATTCTATAAATAGGATTTATTGTTTTAGGCCTTGATAATCAGCTGATTAAATAGGAATTATTTTAAACTCAATCCATTTAACCTATTTAGAGATTACCCGTACAATAATATATTTGAAAAATGGCCGATTTTAGTAACTTGAGGCCGATTTTAGAGTTATACATCCAAAATAAGCTACAAACAATCCATCATGTCTGATTCTGCCAAGCTGTTCTACAACGGACAAGAGTTTGAATTTCCAGTTATCATAGGTACTGAAAATGAACCTGCAATTGACATTGCAAAACTTAGAAGTGATACCGGTCTGATTACCATTGACTCTGGTTTCAAAAACACAGGTTCAACCACCAGTTCGATCACATTTCTAGATGGCGAAGAAGGAATCCTTCGCTATAGAGGTTACCGAATCGAAGATCTTGCAGAAAAATCCAGCTTTATGGAAGTGGCTTACCTCCTTATTTATGGAGAGCTCCCCACTCAAGCCCAGTTTGGAGATTTTACGAAGCAGATCACCTACCATACTTTGGTACATGAAGACATCAAAAAGATTCTAGACGGCTTCCCTTCCAATGCCCATCCAATGGGTGTACTTTCCTCTTTAATCTGCTCTTTATCTGCATTTTATCCGGATTCGTTAAACCCAAATAGTACCCCAGAAGAGGTCAATTTGAGTATGATTCGTCTGCTAGCCAAAATGCCAACTTTTGCAGCATGGGCTTACAAAAATAAAATGGGACATCCTGTGAATTATCCAGACAACTCACTGGATTACTGTTCCAATTTCTTGAAAATGATGTTTGCACTCCCTGCTGAGCGCTACCAAGTAGATCCAGTAGTTGCCAAAGCATTAGACGTACTCTTGATTCTTCATGCAGACCACGAGCAAAACTGCTCTACCTCCACTGTTCGTATGGTAGGTTCTTCTCAAGGTCCTATTTATGCATCTATTTCTGCTGGTATCAATGCCCTTTGGGGACCACTTCATGGCGGAGCCAACCAGTCAGTGATTGAAATGCTTGAAGCGATTAAAGCCGATGGAGGAAATGCTAAAAAATACCTCGATAAGGCAAAAGACAAAAACGATCCCTTCCGATTGATGGGTTTTGGTCACCGCGTGTACAAAAACTTCGATCCAAGAGCAACCATTATCAAAAAGGCTGCCGACGATGTACTAGCCAAGCTTGGTATAAAAGACCCAGTTTTGGATATCGCGAAGGAGCTTGAATATGCAGCCCTGAACGATCCTTATTTTGTTGAACGGAAGTTGTACCCCAACGTAGATTTCTATTCCGGCATCATCTACCGAGCACTCGGAATTCCTACAGATATGTTCACGGTGATGTTTGCCTTGGGCCGTCTACCTGGCTGGATCGCTCAATGGAAAGAAATGATTCAAAAAGGTGAGCCTATCAGCAGACCAAGACAAGTGTATAATGGTGCTACCGAACGAGATTATGTAGCAATGCCAAAGCGGTAATCCTACTCATTGCAACAAGAGACAGCGCCTTTACTTTTTTCTTCAACTTGATTGAAAAGAAATTAAAGGCGCTGTTTTTTTACCTTAATGAACCTGTCACAATAGACTTTATAAAAACATGAATCCAACAACCCTTGAAGAAGCAGTAGCGCTCACCCAAAAATTCACTTCTCGACCTTCAAATGAAGAACTTCTCCGCTTGTATGGCTTGTACAAACAAGCTACTGAAGGCGATAATGAGGAAGAACGGCCTGGAGGATTTGATTTTAAGGCTGCCGCCAAATACAATGCCTGGCTCATGCTCAAAGGAAAGTCAAAAGAGGACGCCAGTACAGCTTACGTGGAATTGGTTACCGAACTATCCGGGAAATACCTCTAAACCCTACAGCCCTGAAGCATCTTCAGGGCTATTTTTTTCATAGTACTTCGCTAGAAAACTTCCAAGAATCAATTGCTGCAAGTGGTAAAGCATTACAGGAAGCAACATCAAGCCAAAGATTGCAGCGCTAGGAAACAATACCTTCCCAATTGCGACTCCATGTACCAAGGATTTGGTAGAACCACAGAAAAGGGCGGCGATCCGATCCTCCTTTGAAAAAGAGCCCATTTTTGTCAGCAGAAAGAGTATCCCCACGACCAGGATCAAAATAAATAGCATAACTAAGGCCAATCCTCCCAAGCTTAACCAGGAGAAGGAAGCGAAAAGCTGTTGCGAAAAAGACTCCGAAAATGTGGTAAATACAATGGAGAGAATGACTGTTTGATCTAAATATTTCAAGCGATTCAAAAAGGGCTTAATCTTTGGAAACAAATACTTGTGCAATGCCAATCCCAACAGGACCGGGAGTACAACTTTGAAAGACAAGTCAATAATCGAAGCCCAAAGATCGAGTTCGCCTGCGATCTCCCCTCCTGCAATGCCCATCCAAAACGGAGTAATCACCACCCCTAAAAGGCTTGAAAGACTGGCATTGAAGATGGCTGCAGCCACATTACCCTTAGAAATTGACACCAACACTACCGAAGCACTAACAGTGGAAGGCAAAGCCCCTAGGTAGCTGATACCCAGCGCAAAATTTGGATCTATTCCTGGAACAAATTTGAGTAAAGTAAACACCAGCAATGGAAAGCCCAAAAATGTGGTCACCTGAATTAAAACATGAAGTCTCCAGTTACTCAGCCCAGTACGAAGCTGTGCTGGGTCGAGCTTCAGTCCATAAAAGAAGAAAAGCAGCGCAATTCCCACTTGGATAAATGGCTTCCAAGGAAGATTGGACTCCGTTGAACCCAATTCCGGTAGGATTCCAGCCAGACCTATGGCGCATAGAATGCCTACCAAAAATCCATTCAGGCCTACTCGAGCTAATGACTCACCTAATTTGGACTTCATGGGTGGACCAGTCTTTTGAAATTATCACAGAAAATAGCTGTAGCAATAGCGACATTGAGGGATTCTGCCTTTCCAAAGCTTGGAATGGTAATCTTGCTACTCACCCATTTTTCCACCTCTTTTGAGATTCCCTGAGACTCATTCCCAAGCAGAAGCACACCAGGAGTTGGGTTTGTAAGTTCATGGATGGATTCTCCTTCCAAAAATGCACCATACACTGGTAATTTCCATTCTTGAAACGCTTGGGCTAGATCACCATAGTAAAACTGAACCCGCGTAAACGAACCCATGGAAGATTGAATCACTTTGGGATTGTAAAATTCAGCGGTGTGCGAAGAAAAAATTAATTTTTTGATGCCATACCAATCGGCAATCCGAATGATAGTCCCTAGGTTGCCCGGGTCCCGAACCTCATCCAGTGCAAGGATAAGCTCGCCTTTTTCTGGTAAAAATGCTTGGTTGGGCTTCATTTGAACTACTGCCAAGGCAGCATCATTGCTTTGATACTGCCCTAGTTGCTCGAGTTGATTTGGGGTTACAAAAAGCACCTCGAACGCTTTGCCGCTCAATAATGTGGCATGTTTGGTAGCAAATTCCTGGGTGACCAGAAGTAAATCCACCGTAAAATTGGATTGAAGAACTTCAACCACACTTTTCTCTCCTTCTACAAAGAATTTTCCCGACTCAAGTCGGTATTTTTTTTGATGTAAGGATTTTATAAACTTAACCGTATTTTTGCTTAGCATTCGTCCTCCAATTCGAACTTGAAATCTTCCAAATATATACTTTTTCTCAGTCTACTCTGGTTTTGCCTTGGCTGCTCTTTGACCAGAAATTTGGGAGAGGATGACTATGTGGTCTACGACAATGAATTGGTAGGCTTATCTCTTGCGGATCCCGAAGCACTTCAACAACTAATCGAACAAGAACCCAATACCCGAATTTTGGGAGGTTCATTTGGGGTAATGCTTTACCGAATAGGAAACCAATTTTACGACAGTAGTAAGGTTGCTGCCAAACGTAAAAAAGTGATTGACGAATTGGAAAACCTTCAATCCTATGATGAGACGCAACAAGGTGAATTGTCCTACAAACGAAAAGTAGAAAACTCAAAGATCAAGTTAGAAGGACTAGATAAGAAAATAGAATATGGAAATGCCCTGATGCGAACGGGAAATCCTGTAGTCCTCTTGGATAGTAGTTTGGTTGAAAAATCCAGTAAAAACATGAAAGGCTATCTGGTCAATCATGGTTTTTTTGATGCAGAAGTAAACTACAATATTTCAATAAAAAGCCAAAAAGCTTCCATCTCTTACAAAATCGAAGAAAATAAGCCTTACATCCTTGACTCGGTCTACACGCGTGTCGACAATCCTGAGATTCAAGACCTGCTGTCCAATTTTTCATCCAATTCCTTTATCAAAAAAGG